>JAAYVC010000114.1 GCA_012517375.1 bacterium
AGTTAATAATATCAAGTTGATTAAGCAACCATGGCAAGGACGGCCTTTGCTCTTCCGGTTTCTTTTCTTCGGTATTTTCATCGCTCATTTTCATTCCTCCTGGGGATTATGTTACGCTGTGGGTGGCAGAAAGTCAATATATATAATATTCTTATCTTAGGTTTCACCGTCCCATCAATCCCCCTACCCTATGGGGTGCAGACACCCCAAGGGGCACGCTGTCCATCAAGGAGGGGGAACGCTATATTCCCCCCTTTCCTCCTCCTGTCGAGGGAAGAGAAACCACTAATCTCCTCCCCCTTGACGGGGGAGGCTGGGAGGAGGTGAAGCTCTGAATTAAAAACATTACTTGAATAGTTGAGAGATGAAGTAAAAAATAAAGGTTTTCACCTTGCCCCTACCCCCTTCCCATCGAGGGAAGGGGAACCACTACCCCACGCTGGGGAAGGGGAATTACTAATCCCCTCTCCCTTTGGGAGAGGGGAGGGGGGTGAGGGAAGCCCAATACCCCTTTAATTCCCCCTTCATAAGGGGGACCTCCCTCACCCGACGCTCTTCCAGAGCGTAGCCCTCATCCCGGAGGGCGAGGGTTTCTGAAGCGGAGCGGCAACTTCTTTCTTCCGCCTGCGTCTTTAAATTCTATCTGCGGGAGTTCTTTTGGGGAGTTGACAACTGGGGTCAACTGGGCATAATAAACTACTGAATCATCAAGGAGGATGAATGAAACGTTTGCTTTTAGTGCTGCCGCTACTGGCATTTGCTCTCATATTCTCAGGATGCGATCTGATACTCGATAAAGAGGCGACTGAAGACTATACCGAAGTATTCAAGGTTTCTTCGGGCTACAACATTCTCGATATGGACAACAAAGCTGGCGATGTAGTGGTAACGGCTACACCGACTACGGACAGTATAATGATATATTACATCAAGAAGTGCATGGGCACGAGCTATGCTGAGGCTGAAGACCATCTCAACGACATTGACGTAACAATTATCGGCGATACCGCCACTCACACCGTAAAGGTCGAGACCGACTTTCCTGACGTCGACATAGCCCGAAACTATCAGGTTACATTCAATGTAATAATCCCTGATACCATGAATCTGACCGTGGTTAACACGACAGGCGATGTCCGCGTACTGGGGATGAACAAAAAGCCCTATCTAGAGACAACCACTGGTGATATCGAGATCAAGAATTTTGAATGTGAAGTGGATGCAAAAGCGACAACAGGAACCGTTGACTGCGAGATCACGAAGCTTCCGGAAAACGGCAAAATTAACCTTGAGACGACGACAGGCGATGCCCAGCTTGTCGTCGCCGTGATGGATACTACTAATGTACTGAGTCTTGAGGCAACCACGGGCACGATTGACGTAACCCTTCCTGCCGCCGTACGACTCGAGTTTGACATGGCCGTAACGACCGGCGAGGTTCGCATCAATGACTATACATACGAGCAGGGCAGTCCTTGGAGCAATAAGCACAAGGTTGGGACCATAGGCGTCGGGCCCGCAAGATCGCGTCTGGATGCCGTAACTGAGACCGGCGATATAACCCTCATCAAAGGCGATTGATAGATACCATGTTAAAAATTAAGGCGGGACTTGCTCCCGCCTTAATTTTTGGTCGAAATGTTGACGGTTGTCCGTTTTCATTTATAATGTGTATTCCGAACGGCAAAGTTTAAATGGAGGCCCAATGGAATATTTGACGGATCTGGTTATTCCTTCAAAAACAAAGATACTCCTAGTAGTGGTGGACGGAATGGGCGGACTCGAACGCGATGGCTTGACCGAGCTTGAAACCGCAAAAACCCCCAACCTTGATAAGCTGGCTTCAGAAAGCTCCCTGGGACTGACGACTCCTGTTGATTCGGGCGTAACGCCGGGGTCTGGACCGGCCCATCTGGCGCTTTTCGGTTACGACCCCCTGGAGTTCGAGATAGGCAGGGGTGTGCTCGAGGCTCTTGGCGTGGACTATCCGCTTAAGCGCGGCGATGTAGCCGCGCGCGCGAATTTTGCAACTATGAAGAACGGAGTCATTTCAGACAGGCGTGCAGGCCGTATCCCGACCGAGGAGAACGTTCGCCTGTGCAAGCTTTTAAGCTCCCAGATTGAACAGATTGAAGACGTCAAAATAGAGATAAGGTCAGGCAAGAGTCATAGGTTTGTCGTCGTATTCGACGGCGCAGGACTCAGTCATGAACTGACTGAGTCGGATCCCCAGAAGGATGGACTTCCGCCTGCAATCATCCGGCCAATGGCTGAGGACGCCGGCAAGACTGCAAGAATCGTCAACCGCTTTGCCCTTCAGGCTCAGGAGCTATTGTCCTCGGAAAAGCTTGCAAACACGCTTCTTTTGAGAGGATTCGCATCGCTTCCAGATCTCGTGCCGTTCGGAGAGCAGTTCGGACTCAAGGCGGCTGCGATAGCAACCTATCCCATGTACCGCGGGCTTGCCAGACTCGTCGGAATGCAGGTGCTTGATACTGGTTCGTCGTGGCGCGAAGAGCTTGAGACCCTCAAGGAGAACTTCGATAAGTACGATTTCTTTTACCTGCACTTCAAGGAGATAGACGCTGCTGGTGAAGACGGAAATTTCGACAAAAAGGTTGAACTCATAGAGGAGTTTGACAGTTTGATTCCGGATGTTTTGGAGATGGAGTTTGACGTGGTCGCAATAACGAGCGACCACTCCACTCCCGCTTTGCTTGCGGGTCACTCATGGCACCCCAATCCGTTTCTCCTCCATTCTCCCCGGAGCGCCAGAATCGAAAAACAACCGGGGTTCAGCGAGAGAGTTTGCGCAAGAGGTTTGATAGGCCACATAAACAGTCTTGACGTGATGCCTCTGCTTCTGGCTCATGCAAAAAGACTGAAGAAATTCGGAGCTTGAATATGAAGAGAGCGATTATTTCAGTATGGGATAAAACAGGACTCGACGAGTTTGCTAAAGCGCTCGTGGAGCAAGGGTACGAGATACTTTCAACCTCCGGCACGGCTACATATCTGAAACGCGCGGGCATTGGCGTCATTGAAATTTCTAACTATACAGGATTTACAGAAACACAGGACGGCAGGGTCAAAACGCTGCACACGAAGCTGTATACCGATATCCTTGGCAGGCCTGCAGGCATCGAGCTTGTTGTGGTTAACCTTTACCCTTTCGAACTCAAGATGAAGGAGGGATTATCCCTTTCCGAGATGGTTGAGTTCATCGATATCGGCGGTGTAACCCTTCTGCGCGGTGCAGCTAAGAACTTCGAGTACGTGACCGTTGTTTCGTCTCCTGACCAGTACGGGGAGCTTTTGAACGACATCAAGGAAAACAAGGGACCCACTCCCGGGATTCGCGCGAAGTTCGCGCAGAAGGCTTTTGAGCGCACTGCATCATACGACGCTGCAATAAGCAGCTATCTCTCAGACCCGCATTCCGTAGAGATAGCCGCTGACGAGAATCAAATCAGTTTGAGTGCAGTGAATCCAGTGAAGCTGCGCTACGGCGAGAACCCCCACCAGAAAGGGATATACTACCGCTTCCCGAACTCCACCTTCGGCTTCAAGGAGTTACTCGGTCCGGAACTTTCATACAACAATTTGATGGACATGGAAGCCGCAATTCTGCTGGTTGAAGAGTTTTCCAACCCGGCCGTTGCGATAGTCAAGCATGCCAATCCATGCGGGGTCGCCGAATCTGCCGAATCCGAGAAATACGCCCGTGTCTTTGCAAGGGCATACAATGCGGATGCGCTGTCTGCTTACGGCGGCGTCATTGCACTGAATCGGCCGCTCGACGAAGGGATAATGGAGTTTCTTTCAGGCAAATTCGTGGAGGTCCTTCTCGTCCCGGATATTCCTTCAGCACCCGTAGTGGAGCTTTTCGCAAAAAAGAAGAAACTGCGGCTGGTTCAGTACTCGGGCAAAATGCCTGCTTTTACCGTACGCTCGACGCTCGGCGGTCTTCTGTATCAGGATCGTGACAACGCAATTGAATCCGCGGCCGACTGTAAGGTTGTCACCAAGAGAAGCCCTACCGAAGAAGAAAAAAAGGCAATGGATTTCGCCTGGAAGGTCTGCAAGCACGCGCGTTCGAACGCGGTTGTAATAACCTCAAAGGATACGAGTCTTGGCATCGGCGCCGGGCTGCCCAACAGGGTTGATTCCGCAAGGCGGGCATTGAGGCTCCTTAAAGAACAAAGCCGCGAAGGGGTCAAGGTATGCGCATCGGACGGGCTTTTCCCGTTCGCAGATTCGATAGAATCCCTGAAAGGTTCGGGCGTTTCAGCCGTTATCCAGCCAGGCGGTTCGCTAAGAGATGAAGAAGTAATCGCCGAAGCGGATGCCCAGAATATTGCGATGGTCTTCACCGGCGTCAGGCATTTTTCTCACTGGTAACAAGAAATGTGATTCGGACACTTGTCTTAAAAACTGAAGCGGGAGGGGGGCAGGGCACTTGAGAATGAAGGATATTCTGAAGATTGTCGTATATCTCCCCTTCCTAGTCTACGCGTTCTTCAGTGCCTCAGGAACTTTCCTGAAGTCCGTAAACCCATTCTATCTCATTGCCTTGCCGGTAGCTGGAGTCGCGGTGCTCCTCTTCACGTCGCGTCTCTGGTTTTATCTACTCGCGCTCGCGCTCGCGAATCTTGCCATCCAGCTCTCGGGTGGAGCCGCTTCCCAGCTCTTTTTTTTCTATTTTCTTCTCCTGTTCGTCGAGGGGTTGCGGGCCAGCTTATGGCGCTATATAGTGGCCGGGGTTTCAATTCTTGTTCTTGAGTCTCTATCCGCTCTTTTTCACCTGGCACAATCAGCGTTTCCTTTAGGAGCACTGCTTGCTTTCTCCGGGTTCGTCGTGCTTGCTTACCTCTTCCTTAGTGTCGAAAAGCGCAGGGCAAAGTCCCTTGAGAAGAGTCTTGAACGGGAACGCGCCAAGTACCACTGGCTTGATCCTTTGTCGAGCCCGAGAGAGGAAAGACTCCAGTCGCTCAAGGAGGAAAAATACTCCATCGATGCGGATGTTTTATGTTCAGGTTTCGTCAAGCTCGTCTTCGAAACCCTGAGGGTTCATACCGCCGGGCTTTTCCTCCTGAACAAGGACAAGCTTGAGCTTGTCGCCATCGAGTCGCAGTTCCCCAGGATAAAAAAGGATGCAAGCATCACCCTGGGCGAGGGTGTAATTGGATATCTAGCAAGAGAGGGGAAACCGACAATCCTCAATGATTTGCGGGAAGATTCAAAAAGAATAGGGTATTACGACGCCGAAGTCGATATTAAAGCTCTTGCCACTGCACCTGTGGCTAACGCCGGTACGAACTACGGAATTATCGTCGTTGATGCGGAGAGGGCATTGAACGAATACGACAAGGATTTTCTTGTCGCCGTAGGAGACCTTTTGGCCAGGGACATAGAAATCTCGAGGCAGTACGAGGAGCGCCACAGGGAAGCTCTGAGATTCTCAGGACTTTACGAGATGGCAGGCAATCTTTTGACGGGTCTTTCTGAAGAAGAGCTTATAGAAAGAAGCTTTGAATTAGCTGGAGATATCTTCGATCCCGACGCTACAGGTTTCGCCAGATTACGCGACAAGGAGGGCGCTGCGCTTCTTCGATACGACGGCGAGAAGGAGTTTGATAGGGGATTCCGGTTCGAGCCTGAAAGAAGTCTTGTAGCAATGACGGCAAAGCACAAGGGTTTTCTCTTGCACAGGGACATGAGCAAGCCTGGACTGTATCGTTTCGGGCCAGGCGAGAAGGTGCCTGCAAACCGCACCTTTATGGGTATAGGTTTCGACGAAGACGAACATACTCGAGGAGTTCTTTGGATAGAAAAACTTGAGGCGGACGCCTACAGCGAACGTGACGGTAAAATACTCGGTTTCGCGGCGACGCTTCTATCGGCCGCTTTCCTCAGGGTAAGATACCAGGAGCAGCTTGGCCGTCTGGCAAGGCTGGACGGACTTACCGGTCTCCTTAATCACAGGGCATTCCAGGAGGAGCTAGAATCTTCTATTCAGAAACGTCCGACGGTCGGCCTGTTCATCATCGATATAGATCACTTCAAGAATATCAATGATACATACGGCCATCCCGTGGGCGATGCGGTATTAAAAAAAATCTCTGAAGTAATCAGGGATAAGGGTATTCCAGCCCGCTACGGCGGCGAGGAGTTTGCCGTCGTCATTACGGATATAACCTCTAAGGATATGATTGGTAAAGGCGAGGAACTGCTTGTCTCAATAAGACGCGCAATGATAAGGGCTAAGGAGGGGACCATCCAGGTTACAGCGAGCGTGGGAGGAGCATTTTATCCCAGGGATGCAAAATCAAGGGAAGAGCTTATAAAAAAGGCCGACGCCGCTCTCTACAGAGCAAAAACATCGGGTCGAGATAAACTCATGCTTTCAGGGGAAGGGTAAGATGTTAACTGTTAAAAAATCCATGCCGCTCACGTTCCAATTGCTTTCAGTCTTTTTCCTTATAGCTTGCGAGCCTAAGGTTGACCCGAGAATGCTCGAACTCGAGCAGCGCATACTCCAGGAGATAAATACCTTCAGGTCGAACGAGGAAAAGCCTGTTCTTTCAGAAAACGAGAAACTATCTGAGGTGGCTAGAGAGCATTCAGAGGACATGTCCAGGAGGGATTACTTTTCCCATGACACGCCCGAGGGTGTGTCCTTCGATGAGAGGATAGCTAAGGCAGGCATCGCTTACCTTAAGGCAGGGGAGAACATCTACTACAGATTAAATCCCGATATAGAGAATCTGAGCGTTGCGGAACTTGCCTCGGGCGTCGTAGAAGCGTGGAAGAATTCCAGCGGACACAGAGAGATAATGCTCGATGCGGATTTCAACGAGGCCGGTGTCGGATGCTTTTCAGGCGGGGATGAGCTTTACGTTACGCTTGATGTGATTGAGGCTCCTTAGAACTCAAGTTTTTTATCGCGTCCTCAAGACGCCCACTTTCTTGCAGTATTCTCCTATCGAGCATTTTGAGCAGTATGGTGACACCGGAGTACATACGTTCTGGCCGTAAATCACCAGCAACCGGTTTATCTCTATCCAGTACTTTTCCGAAAGTTTTTTCCTCAATGCCATCTCGGTCTCGAAGGGCGTTTTGGTGCGTACGTATCCCCACCTGTTGACAATACGGTGCACGTGAGTGTCTACACAGATGGAAGGTTTATTGAAAACAAGACCGAGTATCAAGTTGGCTGATTTTCGGCCTATACCGGGAAGATTTAAAAGCTCCTGCATCATGTCGGGAACTATCCCGTTGTAATTCTCCATAATCAATCGTGATGTATCCCTTAAATGCTTCGCCTTCGTTTTGTAGAACCCGACAGGGTAAAGCAATTTTTCAAGTTCTTTTGCAGAAAGTGCCGCTATATCCGCAGGCGAAGAGACTTTCTCGAAAAGCCTGTCAACGACGGTGTCGGTGGTTTCATCCTTGGTTCTTGCCGAAAGAAGTACGGACACTAGAACCCTGAAGGGATTATGGTACGCATGCTGGCGTTCGGAGACTGGAGGATTATATCTCTCCGCCTCTTTCCTCAAGATTGCAATTGCTTCTGGCAGGTCTTCATTCTTCACGCGAATCTTTTGGCGTGCCTTCGGAAGATATTGATTCCTATCGCCGGTACTATAGATGCGACTGCGGCTACAATAAGGTGTATCCAGTTCAATGAGGATGTTTTGAATATCACCTGCAGAGGCGAAAGGAAAATAACGAGCGCCTGTAATGCAAGGGAGGCAAGGAAGGAGATGTTGAGAAACATGTTTTTAAACGTCTCGCGAGATATAATAAAGGATTTTTCGACCCTGAAGTTGAAGGCATGCAGTAGCTGGCTCAATACTAGAGTGGCAAAAGTGACCGTTCTTGCGATTCCAAGATCGGATTTGTAGCCTAACAGCTGCGGAAGTACGTATAATTCAAGGGCGTATGCGGCAATCACGCCCGAGGTTAATATAAGACCCTGAATGAGTATACCGAGAAGCCCCATCTGGGTTATGATTCCTTCCGACGTTTTTCTAGGCGGCTTCGCCATTAGATCCATGGTAGGTTTGTCGGTCCCAAGAGCGAGAGCCGGGAGGCCGTCCGTCACAAGGTTTATCCATAGAATCTGGATAGGGAAGAGGGGGAAGGGCATTCCGAGTAATGAGGCTATAAGCACCGAAAGAACCTCGCTGACGTTGCACGAGAGCAGAAAGTGCACGAATTTTTTAATGTTTGAGAAAATAAGACGGCCTTCCTTAATAGCCGAAACTATCGTTGCGAAGTTATCGTCGGTGAGAATCATCTGGGAGGCTTCTACGGCAACATCCGTGCCTGTTATGCCCATTGCGACGCCGATATCGGATTTCTTTAGCGCTGGCGCGTCATTGACGCCGTCGCCTGTCATCGCCACTACGTGGCCGCGATACTTCAGAGCTTCAAGAATCTTGACTTTTTGAAGAGGAGAAACCCTTGCGTACACTGCGATATCTTCTATCTTGTCGTGAAGGACCTCATCGTCGATCTCAGCGAGTTCCTCTCCGGACATTACATCGCCCTCAAGACCTATCCTTGAACCTATAGCTTTTGCAGTAGAAACGTGATCGCCCGTTATCATGGCGACGCCGATGCCCGCCTTGCGGCATTCTGCCAGGGCTGCGGCCACTTCCTTTCTAGGCGGATCGCTTTCGGCGATTATGCCGAGGAACCGCATGTCTTTTTCAAGCGAAGCATTTACTGAAGTCAAATTAACTTCCTTCTCCGCAAAACCGAGAAGTCTGAATCCGTTGCGCGAGAGTTCGTCGCAGCGTTCAAGCCATTGCTTTCGGGCTTGAGAATCGAGGTTCGCCGAGCGTGTTATTATGTTCTCCGGTGCTCCCTTTGTCATGGATATGAAACCCCTATCCCATCTGTGCAGGGTCGTCATCATCTTTCTGTCCGAATCGAACGCTATCTCATCCACTCTTGGATGCGTGCGCTTCATCTCCTCGAAGTCGAAGCCTTCGGTTTCAGCGAATCTGACGAGCGCGGTTTCTGTCGGATCGCCGGAGTACAGCTCTCCTGATTTCCTGGTATCGTTGCACAAAAGCATCGCTCTTATAAGCATGCCTTCATCCTTCTGGTGGAGAGGAATGAGTTTTTCGACCTTCATTATGTTCTCGGTCAGGGTTCCGGTCTTGTCCGTGCAGATGAAAGTAGTCGCACCAAGCGTTTCAACTGCATGCAGTCTGCGGACTATGGAACGGCGCTCTGCCATGCGTCTTACGCCCAGGGCAAGCGATATTGTTACCGCTGCAGGAAGACCCTCTGGGATGGCGGCAACGGCAAGGCTTATCGCAATAAGCAGGGTCTCGAGCCAGTTCACCTGATTGAAAAGGCCTATGAAGAAGACGAGAGCGCTGGCTCCAAGACAAATGAAGAGAATCTTTCCTCCAAGCTTCTTAAGATCCTTTTCAAGCGGGGTGGAGTCTTCCTTTTCGGAAAGGGACTCGGCAACCTTGCCGAGTTCGGTCGCTTTTGCTGTGGATGTTACAACAAGGGCGCCCCTGCCTTTTACCACGCTCGTTCCGAGAAATGCCATATTCCTTTTTTCTCCAACGAGACGGGTCTCGTGGGCAAGTTCCTGCGTTTGCTTATCAACTGCGACGGATTCGCCAGTAAGGCTCGATTCGTCTACAAGAAGATGCTTGGCATCGAAGAGCCGGCCGTCTGCCGGCACCTTGTCGCCTGCAGCAAGAAGCACTATGTCTCCGCGGACAAGCTCCTCCGTATCGACCTCTAGAATCTCTCCTGAACGAAGAACATTCGTTTTTGGCGAGGAGAGCTTTTTAAGGGCCGAAAGCGCTTTCTCAGCCCTGTATTCCTGGACAAATCCGAGTACGGAATTCAGGACGAGAATCACTCCTATCGCTCCCGCATCGAGCCATTCGCCAAGAACGAAACCGGATACAACGAGTGCAACAAGAAGAATTATGACGATGGGATCCAGAAACTGCCTGAGAAACATGACTAAAGGATTAGGAGCCTTTTCGTCCGCCCAGCGATTGGGTCCTTCAAGCGCTAGTCTTTTTTTGGCTTCTTCTTTGGTCAAGCCTGAAACAAGATCGGTTTTCAGGATTCTCGCCGCTTCTTCAGGTGAAAGGCGAGTCCAGTCCATTGCTTTCTCAGATACTATTTCGTTGATGGTACCTCCTCGGGTAACATGTGAATCTGGTATGTTTGGTTTAGCAGTTCATCAGGATTTTCGAAAACGGGCAGATGATAGATGCCTACGCAGATGAAGATATGCTTGGTATTTTTGAGCTTTGAAATCTCATCTGCGAACAAAGCTCTACTCAAGATATTAGAGGTATCTACCATATCTCTGCGAATCTGGGCAAAGACCTTCTCGGCGGAAGCCAGCCTTAGCGGACGGCTAAGGTAAGCCGTATCGTATTCAACAAGGAGACGTTCGATAGAATCCCTCGGAAAAAGACTGTAAGAGCTTATCATTGAAACATAGCTGTTTCTGGTCTTGGCAGATAGCGAGTGAAGGGATGCCGGCGTCGGAAACAAATCGTTAATTACCGCGAAGTGTATGTCCTTGAGCGTAACCATAGGCGGCGTCCCGAGCAAAAGTCTTGCCGTAACTTCAGCGCCCAAGGGCGATACGATTGGGTCGAAAGTCTTAATATTGAGCTCCTGCGCAACTCCTTTGAAGAAAAACACCTCTGGCAGTGAGGTTTCATCTTGCGCAATTCCTTCTACAAAGAATGCCCACTCACCGGGTTTTTTAATGAAAGGCAGTACGCTTCTCAAGAAGCGAATGATTGCTAGTCTCGACTGATGACGGACTCCGAATATATGGAGCGTGAATTCTCCTGCGGTATCGGTAATCTCTGCTATTTCATCTTTGCTGGGATTCCAATCGTAAAACCTGTCCATTGTATTTTTGTAGACCTGGGCGATGTTCGTATTGTTCTCGTGGTCGTAGTCCAATAAGATATCGTAGGTCTGGATTTCCGCTTTTGTAGGTTCCTGTGGCGGGCAGGATACCAAAAAAGTTAGAATGAAAAGAAACATCAAAGTTCTGATGAATTTAAGTTTTCCTGCAACCATCGACTAAGACTATTCATGGATTTGTAAAAGTCAACTTTTGTTTTTGGTTTTCAGTAATATCGATAACCGCTCTTTACCAGTCTACTGCCTTAAGAACTATCCCCGGAATCGTGCACCAGTTTTCAAAAAAAACATCCGGAAGGGTGATACCGGTTTTGACATCTCCTAGTCTGAGTTCCTCTATCTTCTCAAAACCTTTGGTTTTAACTATGGAGCGCATGTGTTCAGGGTAGCTTTTACCGTTCAAGTTCCGGTAGTTTCTCATCTCAAGATCAAGCGACCAGTTTTTGCCCTTTGTGCGGCAGAGGACAAGATTATCGTTTACCCTTGCCGTTGTGACACTCCCAGGAGAGCGCCCGCTCCAATTCATAAAAACCGTATCCCCTTTATTGAAAAATTTATCAACCCTAAGTCCGGCATCGTGAAGCGCTTTTTCAATATCTGTATTGAAGATATCTGTCAGGGAAAGGTTCTCGTCAGGCACTCCTTTTTTGTATACAATCCTGAACAATTTTGCTTCCTCTGGATAGTAAATCTCAGTGGTATCGTATCTTATTTTCATTAATTGATGAACAGGGGAGGATGTTTCAAAGAGAAGGCAGTGTGGTTCAGCCAGATAGAACTTTCCTTGAACTACATCTAGAGATTTTTTCTTTTCAATAATGAGCGTGCTGATGACGAAATCACCCGCTATCATTGCCTCTGGAGTGTTTCCTCCATAAAGCAAGAATAGTAAGCTCAAAAACAATTCAGGTTCCTAATTCACAAGGCAGCCCGTTGTCGCGGCCACTATTCCGCCTCCTCCGAGCAGGGCGACTATCGTCCATATGAGACACCCCGAAAAAGCTTTCCTGGTTTGAATCGAACGGCCCTCCTCCTTGTAGCAGTCCGTATATGCGGCTACATAATCCGAGGATTTGCCCACAAGGTCCATTGCATGGGGGGAAGGGGCAAAAAGGTATGCCGCGCCAACTCCAAAAACGCCGAAAAGGCACCCGAGCGCGAACCAGAGAGTTTCACTAACATCCCTTCTCACGTCAGTTGCCGCATCGCGGCAGGGGTCGCCCAATTGCGCGTTTGCCGTAATCGGCGCTAAAACCAATACACAAGTAATCAATAAACAAAAGAATTTTTTCATATACGTTCCTCCTACTATCAGGCTATTATCGTTATTGGATATGTATTGTCAAGTATGATATGGTTCTGCACGTATATCGAAAATATCCGGGTTGACTGAATAAAATATTGATGCATACTGTAGATATGGTAGATATGGACACAGGCAGTGCGGAGGCAGTTCTCCGCGAAACCGTTGGTTTTGAGAACGAGACTCACGCTCTCGCACAAACCATAAAAGGAGACAGGGACGCTTTCGCATATATCGTGGCTAAATACACGGAAAGGGCATACAGAATGGCTTTATACATTCTAGGTTCGGAACAGGATGCGATGGACGTGTCGCAGGATGCCTTCATCCGCGCTTTCAGGAATCTTCACAGATTCGATCTTTCGCGTCCGTTCTTTCCCTGGTTTGCCACCATACTTCGCAACCTGTGCTACAATTTCATTAAAAGCCGTAAGCGCAAGGAAGCCTACAACATCGAGGATTTTCAGCTTTCAGAACCAGCCAGGGGTCTTGATGCGGATACAAAACTCTGCCTTAACAGGGCATTGGCGGAACTCTCGACGCAGGACCGGGAGATAATCGGCAAATTCTATTTCGAAGGGCTCTCTTACCAGGAGATTGCCGACGAACTCGATATTCCGCTCGGCACAGTGATGTCCCGGCTTTACTATGCGCGAAAGCATCTTAAATCAAGGCTCTTGAAGGAGGTCGAATGAACCACGAACACTACAAGCATCTTTTGCTTAGAGTTGTGGATGGGGTTGCGACCGACAAGGAGCGAGACGAATTTGAATCGCACATCAAATCCTGCAACGAATGCAGCAAAGAGTTCGGGGAGCTCAAGAATCTTGAGGAATTCATGTCGGCCGTCAAACTCAGAGATCTCACAGAAGAAGCGCGTGCAAGCTTCTGGCGCTCTGTGTACAACAGACTTGAGCGCAGACTGGGATGGCTGTTTGCAGGTTTAGGTGTGCTTCTTCTGTTTGGATTCGGCATCTTCTTATTTATAAAGGAGTTCGTACTGAACCCCTCAGTCTCGATTTTTTTTAAAATAGGGGTATCGGCAGTACTTCTGGGTCTTCTCGGTTTGTTCATAAGCGTGCTCAGGGAGAAGCTTTTTCTAAGACGTTATGATAAGTATTCAAAAGAGGTTAAACTATGATAATAGCTACGACAGAAACCATAGCCGGCTATGTCGTTAAAGAAACCATTGGAATAGTTTACGGAAACACTGTTCGAGCGAGAGATATTTGCTCGGATATCACCGCCCGGTTTAAGGATGCTGTCGGCGGAGAAATTGAGGAGTACACTAAATTACTCTCTGAATGCCGCGAGCAGGCGCTCGATCGGATGATAACCAGAGCCAACGAACTGGGAGCAGACGCTGTCTTAGGAATAGACTTCATGCTTTCTTCTCTTATTGATGACGCCATCGAGCTTTTAGTGTATGGAACTGCAGTTAAACTTTGCAGGGAGCCTTAATCTGCTTTCCTTTTTCAGTAAAAATCACATAAGTTGTAGGGTTGCGCTTATCCGCATGCAGAAATGATACCTTATCTTGAACTCGTTGCCCTGGTTTTATTAGCATCCAAGGTCAGTAACGCATATTTAGGATTTCCCGACACGCTTTTATACTGCGCCCCTCAGAGACTGGACACGAGGGTAGTTTAGAGGTAGAATGAGGCATCTAGCCAAGGAGGCAAGATGAAGCGCAGTAACTGGACGACAGAGGAGAAGCTGGCGGTGGTACTTGAAGGATTGAACGGCAG
>JAAYVC010000115.1 GCA_012517375.1 bacterium
ACCCCCTGACACCGTATTCCACTACTGGCTTCCTGTGGGCGTAGAGGAACCTGCAGCGCCCGCAACACCTGCATCCCCCTTACTCGACGTCGGTGATCCCTACTCGATTCGATACTCCTTACCTTCAGGCGAGCAGGGCACGATCAGCCTTTACGATCCCACGGGCAGAAGAATCGAGAGCTACAAAGTTCAAGGTGAGGGTCAAGCGGCGATTAAGGTAAGCCTCCCATCGGGCGTGTATTTTATTAAGCTTGAGGCGGGGAAGGCAAGCGTCACTAAGAAGGCTGTGGTTTTGAGATAAAGGAGCATTCCCTGCGGGAATAGATTGCTTCGCCGGCTGGGAGTCGTCTCGCAACGACGTTGATAGTTCCTCTGACGTATTTTTTTCCAAATCTGACCACTAACCTTGAATCCAGAGCTTAAGCGGGGTCCCCCAAATAATGCTTTGAGCATTATTTGGGGGCGGTTTTGTCCATCCTCTGACCACGTTCTGTCACCCTTTTGTCCTAGATTCCTGACCTCGAAGAGTTAATCCTGACTGCGTTTTTCTGTCCGGAGTTGACAACTAACTAACCTCAATTATAATCACTTTCGTTAAGGCGGCATAGCCAAGTGGCAAGGCGATGGTCTGCAAAACCATTATTCCCCGGTTCAAATCCGGGTGCCGCCTTTTCTTCTAAGTCTATAATTAAACAATTAAGATAGGGGGTGACTTGACAGAATATGTATCCAGGAATTGACAGGGCATCTTTAAGGAGTATATTTACAGTATCGCTAAACGTATAATAGGAGTTCGGATGGAATTGCCAATAATCTCGCAAGTCTCTTGTTTTTTAATGATATACGAGACGAAGTAAAGTAGGGGTTGTCTTATGGATGAATTCACTAGAACCAATTATGAACGTTGGGACGAACTGGTTGATGTAAATGCGAGGTCTCCATTCTACAATCTTGAGAAATTCAAAAAAGGCGGTCTGTTTCTTGATAAGCTTGAATATGAAGGCGTTGGCAACGTCAAAGACAAATCGCTCCTTCACTTAATGTGTCACTTCGGGATGGGTACCTTGTCTTTTGCTCGCATGGGTGCACAAGCCACGGGCATAGATTTTTCTCCCAAGGCTATTGAACTTGCACAATCACTAGCAAAGGAACTTAATCTGTCTGTACGTTTTATATGTTCAGATGTCTACGACCTGCCTCAAAATCTTGACGGCGCATTCGATGTAGTATTTACATCTTACGGTGTGTTGTACTTTCTGTCTGATCTTGAGCGCTGGGCAAAAGTCGTATCACGCTTTTTAAAACCGGGTGGTTTCTTCTTTATGGTTGACGGGCATCCTTTTTCTCAGGTGTACGACCTTGGCGGTCCTCCATCCGATTCCGAACTCAGAATATCGTATCCTTACTTTTCATCTGGCCCTGTACGGTGTGATGAAAGCGGATCATACGCTGATTCGGATGCGAGAATGGAGCACAAAGTTTTCTATAAGTGGCTCCATCCGGTTTCGACCATCATTAACTCGCTCATATCAGCGGGGCTTACAATCGAGAATTTCAACGAATACCCTTTTGCAGCTGCGCCTATGCATTCAAACCTTGTACGCAAAGATGACGGATATTGGTATCTCCCTGATGACAGGATGGACATACCCTTCATGTTCTCGCTGAGAGCGACAAAGAAGATACCGATGGGTTGATTATGGATGAAAAGGTAAAGGCGAATATGCTCCACTGGAATGACATGGTGGAACCGCACGTCAAATCAGATTTTTACAATCTGGACGGTTTTAAAAGGGGGCAAAATACCCTCGATAAGATTGTACTCGAAGGTGTAGGCGACGTAAAGGGCAAATCGCTCCTTCACCTTCAGTGTCACTTCGGGCTGGACACGCTTTCTTTCGCACGACTTGGCGCAACTGTTACTGGCGTCGATTTTTCTCCTAAGGCAATTAAACATGCTCGTGCAATTGCGAAGGAACTCAATATTCCTTCAACATTTGTCTGCTCGGATATCTACGATCTCTGCAATCAACTATCTTGCCAGCAGGGAGATAAGAACGGTTACGATATTGTTTTTACTTCTCAAGGGGTTTTATGCTGGCTGCCTGATTTGAAAAAGTGGGCTGAGATTATAGAGCATTTCCTTAAACCCGGCGGCTTCTTCTTCATTCAGGAATCCCATCCCTTTGCCCATGTTTTTGATGATGAAAATCCTAGAGACTTCCGCATCCGTTATTCATACTTTCTAAAGGAAGCGATGCTTTTTGAAGACGATAGTTCCTATGCCGTATCCCGTTTCGAGACAGAAAATACCATGTCATACGAATGGATGCACCCGGTTTCGGAGATACTTAACTCCTTAATCAATGCAGGACTCACAATCGAATACTTCAAGGAATATCCTTACATGTTCGGAAGGCATTATACGTTCCTTGAAAAGGGAAAAGACGGATTCTGGCATCCGCCCTCCGGTCGAGGAGATATCCCTCTCATGTTTACACTCAAAGCTCATAAACGTTGACATCATGTGTTTTGTGAGTAGGTTATGACATATGGTAAGCGGAAAAGCAAAAACAGGAGCCTATGCAATTGCCACTCTTCTCGGAGGTGAACCTCGCAGTTGCATCGAAAGAATATGGCACGAGCTTCTTGTACATTTCGGGGTTCGACATCCCTACAAGGTGCCGCTTGCTCATTTCTCTTATCACGTTGCTGAGAATTATGATCTTGAAAAGATAAAACCCTTGATTTCACAGTTCACCGCGTATAAATCTGTCTTTAAAGTACATACTGAGGGTATAGGTTTTTTTAATGCAGCTGAGCCGATTATCTATATACCTGTAGTCAGAGATCCTCAATTTACCAGCTTTCACCGCTCCCTCTGCCATGTCGTGGATTCATGGGCAACAAAACCTCTTGATTACTTTCATCCTGACAGCTGGATGCCTCACATAACACTTGTGCACGGCAACATAAAAAAGGATATCCTTCCTCAAGTTCTTGCATATCTCGCGGAAAAGGATTTCAACTGGGAGGTTGAAGTTTCGAACATATCCGTCATCTGTTCGGAGTGTACGGAGTTCGATTCCGGATTACGCTTTCCATTAAGTTTACAGGGTATCTAGTCGAACTTCAATTCTAGGTTTAGTTGCGGGATATTCCTCATATTCACAATTTCAAAAGTAGAAAGCGGTGCGTTGACCACTTGACGCTTAATGAATTATTGCTAAAGTAATTCACGTAAATAATATTTTTTCAAAAAGGAGCGGCGATGCCTGATCTTAAAACCAAATACATGGGGTTAGAATTACGTAATCCTTTGATGGTTGCAAGCTGTGGTCTTTCGGGAACCCTGGACGGTATAATTCAAGCCGCCGATTCAGGGGCTGGCGCTGTAGTTCTTAAATCCATATTTGAAGAGCAGATTGATGTTGAAGTCGACGATTTGACTCAGAATACATGGCTGCCCGGTCATCCTGAAGCCGTAGATTACCTTAGGCAAACAGGATACGCTCTCGGACCAAACAAGTATCTTGATTTCATAACCGAATCCAAGAAAGCGGTTCCAATCCCCGTATTTGCCAGCCTTAATTGCGTGTCTCCTCGGTGGTGGGTGGACTATGCCCGCAAGATTGAAGATGCGGGTGCGGACGGTCTCGAGTTGAACATTTCCGTCAGGCCATCTGACCCTAAACGTACGGCAAGAGAAGTAGAAAAAATATACTTCGACATAATCGAATCCGTCAAACCTAAGATCAAAATACCAGTTGCAGTCAAGATAGGTCCGTATTTCACCTCCCTTGGGAATATTGCCAAGGAACTAGCAAATCGCGGTGCCGATGCGATTGTACTCTTCAATAGATTTTACAAGCTTGATATAGATATCGACAAGATGCAATTGAAACCGGGCTACCCCTTCTCGAATCCTGAGGAAATCGAACGTACGCTTAGATGGGTTGCGCTGCTTGCTGGACGCATTAATGCCGATATTGCAGCCTCAACAGGAATCCATGATGCGACAGGCGTCGTTAAGCAGCTGCTTGCAGGTGCTAGCGTTGTTGAGATGTGCTCTGCGCTTTACAAACAAGGGATATCATTTCTCAGAAATGTCATTGAAGGGCTAGAAGAATGGATGAAACGCCACAATTTCTCCAAAGTCGAAGAATTCAGAGGAAGGCTTAGCCAGGAGGAATCGGACAATCCTGAACTCTATGAAAGACTGCAGTACATCAAGGCCGTAGTCGGGATAGAGTAATCGGGGTAAAAATCTTCAATCCCTTGCGTTCTCTTTTGACTTGTTTCTTTCAAACCTTACTTGTTGACAACCGTTAATATGAGATTAATCTAATAAAAAAGGAGGCAAATTGCTTTACCAGTCATCCTTGATTATTACGAGTTTTTTCATCCTTTCCGCAGCGCCCCAAGCGCAGGCTCCTTTTCTTATCGAGGAGCTTGACAGCTCTGCAGTGGCAGAATCATCCGAAACGTGGTTCAATATTGCAGAAACGGGTCAGAAGGTTATCGAAAATCTTGATTTCTACCTTGTTGTATCGCCGGATCAACGCTGGATAATAATGGGAAAACCCGTTGAGGGACTTGATGTGGTAACTTACAAGCTTTACCTTATTTCAATCTATGATGCTAACCTGCGTCTCATTTCTGAACAGGCGCTTGGAGCGACATTCTCACCTACATCCGATTTTATTTTTATCCCCTCAGGTATGAATCCCATGCTTTACGATTTAAAAAAACATAAGGGGCTTGTTATCAGTAACATCTCTTCCGGTCTCGAAAACTATCCATCATGGGTTTCTGAATGGTCTGAAGACGGCCTGGAATTAGTAATTCGCCAGCAGCTTCGTTTCGATGACTCATCCAGCAAACGTGCCTGGCGAATAACTCTTAAATAAAATTAAAACCGGGTGGAACAAATCCACCCGGCGATATGCGCAGTTTATTCTAGGTTATCTATTCTTCGTACGGTATTATCTGTGTACCGCTCCAGAAACCGTGGTGAATGGCAGCTGGATCATTAGTCAGTATCCATTCACCCTCGGCTTGGCCTGGTTCAGAGACGATAAGATTGAAGATGCCGGTCCATGTTCCCGCAACGAGGCCTTTTTTATCGTAGATAACACCTTTAATGACCTTGTAGATGCCGCCGCCGTCTGAGGAAAGAGTCGCATATAGTTTTCCATAATCGACACCGTTGTCCGATATCCATCTGCCTCTGAACTCTGGGGCATCGGGACCGGTCGGATCATCAATGATGATTCCTTTCCAATTACCGTGAATGTCGATACCGGTGGGATCGCCCCAGTAGGTGCCTTTCCAACTTGTGTTTTGTGCTGCGAGAGTGCTCGCGCCAAGAACGAGTGCAAGAATGGTTGCTGCGAGGAGTATTTTTTTCATTTTATTTTCCTAAGCTATTCTTCGTCAGTCAATGCTAACTGGCCAGTCCATTTGCCTATGTAGGCCGCGTCAATCCATGCCCATGCGCCTTCGCCATGACCTGGCTTTACCATCAACGTGAAGTATCCATCCCAGAAACCGACTTCGTTACCGTTTATGTCGTAAAGCGTGCCTTTTATTATCTTGTAGTTTCCGTATCCGTCGGGCTTGAGACTTGCATACATTGTTCCCTGCTTGTTGACGTCCATAGAAACCCATTTGCCTTTAAAGTAAGGTTTTGCAGGGCCGGTTGGATCGTCATAGATAGTACCTTTCCAGATACCCTGGTCCATGCAGATGTACTTGCCTGTCCAGTTCGTGTTAGCGGCCACAAGCGAACTCGCGCCAAGAACTATTCCCAGAGCCGCAATGATAAGCAGTGCTTTTTTCATTTCTCCTCCTAAGCTTAGCAAGCTTGGATTGAAGGTTTTCTTTGCCACTCCTTTTGAACACGCTTGTTTTCAGAAACCATCACAAGATTCTAAAACTGCCAAAAAGCCGATTTGATTATTATTCGATTATTCCTCGTCAGCTTTTATCAACTGGCCTACCCATTTGCCTTTGTACGGTGCGTCCACCCACGTCCAGGCGCCTTCGCCGTGACCGGGCTTGACCATCAATGTGAAGGAACCGTACCAGTAGCCGACGATTAATCCTTTCTCGTTGTATAAAGTGCCTTTTACTATCTTGTAGTTGCCGAATCCGTCGGGTTGCAGCGATGCGTACATAGTTCCCTGCTTGTTCACGTCTACTGAAGTCCATTTGCCTGAAAAGTAAGGCTTTGGTCCAATAGGGCTGTCGTAGATGGTGCCTTTCCATACGCCCTGGTCAACGCAAGAGTACTTGCCTTCCCAGTTAGTGTTTGCGGCTGCGAGCGAGCTTGCACCTAGAACGAGCGCAAGCGCTAGTACGGTTAGCAGTATTTTCTTCATGTCTTCTCCTACAAAAGGTTTTTGTTTTTGTTCGCCGCTCCTTCTGAACCCTCTGATTTGGAGCCCTTCCATCAATTTAATTGACGGAAGGGCTGACTCTGTTAAAGCTTCAATCTAAGGCAGGATTCGTTTCCCCTGCCATTTGCCTTGCTGCGTGGACGTTGCGTCAATCTCCGCCCAGGTGCCTTCGGCGCGGCCAGGCTTGTAGTTTACGTCAAAGTAGCCGTCCCAGGTTCCTATCAAATATCCTTTCTCGTCGTAGACGACTCCTTTTACAACCTTGTATATGCCGTGACCTTCATATTTCAGATCCGCGAAAAGCTTGCCGTAGTCCGCTTCATCGGCTGAAGCCCATTTTCCTTCAAAGTGAGGTTTGTCCGGTCCGGTAGGGTCGTCAAATAACGTGCCGGCCCAGATGCCTTCATGGTCCCCCCAGTATTTTCCTTCCCAGTCCGTGTTTGCGGCTAGAACCGAGCTTGCGCCGAGAGCGACAACGAGCATAGTAAAAGTGAAGAGTATTTTCTTCATTGTTTTCTCCTACGCGTGTTTTTTATTATTTTGCCGCTCCTCGAATACACACTGATTTTAAAGCCTGCCTCTCGGAACCAAGAAAGGCAGGGTTTACTATTTAAATGGTCTATTCTTCTTCAAAAAGGATTCGTTTTCCCTGCCACTTGCCATAATGGATTGCATCAGGATCGTCGAAGGTTTTCCATTCACCTTCTGCATAGCCTGGCTTTATGTTCTGGTCGAAATAACCATCCCAAGCACCTATTAAGTTTCCATTTATGTCGTAGATGGTTCCCTTAACAATCTTGAAGATGCCGTGTCCGGCATAGTCGAGAACTGCGTAGAGGGTTCCTTCTTCAGCGGTTTCTTCACAGGCCCATTTACCTTTGAATATAGGCGGATCTTGCTCATTATCGTAAAGGGTACCTTTCCATATGCCTTCACTGTCTCCCCAGAACTTGCCGTGCCAGTTGGTTGCAGCTGAAAGCGAGCTTGCGCCGAGAACTAAAGCCAGTACTCCTAATATAAGCAATACTTTTTTCATGGGATTCTCCTTTGAGTTGAGTTAATCTGCTAGATAGACCAGCCTGTCCATTTGCCCGATTCGCCGGATTCCAGGCACCAAGTACCCGAGGCAAGGGCGTCGTCAAAAGCAGGGAATTTACCTTCCCATTTGCCTATGACGTTATTTTTATCGTCTAGAATATAGCCAGTCACATAATAGAAGTTTTTGATGAGTTCAATTGTTTCTCCCCTTATAAATCCGTGGGGGGGAGGATCAAAAGGGGCATACTCTTCCCATGTTCCCAGGAAGCATGGATCCTGATAGGGTGTGAGAGAACCCTGCCATGTTCCAGCCTTGTCGCCATCAAAGGCGCCAGCCCAGTTTGTTTGAGCCATAAGACCGGTTGCACCGATTGTCAAAAGGGCGGCAATAATGAGCGCTTTTTTGAGCATGTGTTCCTCCGAGTTGGAATATTGAACAAGCCCACCTTATCCTGCACAAAAGTATAGGCTAAACTTTTTTTTTGTCAATAGAATTACAAATAATTCAGTATTTAGTATTTTTTTTGATTTAAATACGAAAAAAACTTTTAAAAAGGATACTTAGAATATGCTATATTCACTCATCGTGCCGGTGTTTAATTGACTTTTAATTCAGTAGTTGTATATTGTTTCACTGAAACTCAAGGAGAGTGTATGAACATATTGGTTTTATATTTTTCTCGTTCAGGAAATACCAGAAAGCTGGCAGAGGCTTTTTGCGAAGGCGTTGAAAACGTAGAAGGTTTTCGAACGCTATTGCGTTCTACCGAAGAGGTCACGGCAGAAGAGTTCGCATCTGCTGATGGCATCATTGCCGGTTCACCGGTTTATTTTGGTTCAATGGCAGCGGAATTGAAATCCGTTTTCGATAAGTTTGTTACAGTCAGACGCAAAATGGAAGGAAAACCCGGCGCCGCATTTGCGACATCAGGCGATGGATCAGGAGGTAAGGAAACAACCATAATTTCAATAATACAGGCGATGCTCATTTACGGCATGATAATAGTTGGTGATCCAATGTCGGCGACAGGTCATTACGGAACTGCGTGCAAAGGGGTGCCGGACGAGAGGACGATTGATAACGCAAAGCTTCACGGAAGACGAGTTGCTGAAGTAGCAAAGATGTTAAGGGCATAGTTACTACATGTCAGGGAAATATCATAGAACTCCTGGGTGTGGAATTTTCAATCAATGATATTAATATGAAATTTGTAGATAAGCTCAAGGCAAGAGCTCGAAAACTCAAGAGTGAAACCTATGCTTTATGGCTGGCGTATAGGCATCCCGGAACGCCGTGGCACGCGAAGGTATTTGCAGCATGCGTGGTGGCTTATGCTTTGAGTCCTATCGATCTCATTCCGGATTTCATACCCATACTCGGTTATCTGGATGATCTCGTGCTGGTACCACTCGGCATCCTTCTATCCATCAGGATGATCCCTAAAGATGTGATGGCAGAATGCCGTGAAAGAGTCCAAACGCTTAATTCAGCGAAGCTTAAAAAAAACTGGGTCGCAGCGGCTGTAATAGTTTCTTTCTGGGCGCTAGTTATAGCGTTTACAGGGCTTCTTGTCTGGAGGGCAATCAAGGGTAAAGGCGGTTGATTCGGGAACGGCAAGGGATATACTATCTTTCAGAATACGCAAGAAATAATTAAGGAGGAAGAATGCGAAAATCTTCGTTTTACTGCATCATAGTTTTGCTTTTGCCGGTGTTTGTTTTTTCACAAGCGGACTCCCTTTATAGGCCAATATCTGCGTCCTGCGTACCGGGAATATCTTCTAACGGGTTTCCTGGAACAAACGTTACAACAAACTTCTCTTTTAACGTGCTCGGCGGAATAAACCGCAATCTCGTAGGATTCGAGATAGGTTCATTAGCCAATGTCAATGCAGGAAGCATGACCGGCTTGCAGATAGCAGGGATCACAAATTTCACCGGCGGAAACGTGAAAGGAGTGCAGATTGCCGGGGTGAACAACTTCGTCCTCGGCGATGTGAGCGTCACTCATCTTGCCGGCGTATTCAACTTCGCTCTGGGAAATGTAAACGGAGCTCAAACTGCAGGCGTGTTTAATATAGCGGTTGGACATGTCGCTGGTATTCAACTCGCAGGAGTCTTAAACCTCGCCGTCGGCGGTGCGGAGGGCGCGCAGGTATCCGGGCCCTTGAACATTTCTATTGGCGATGTGCCCCTACAACTCGGCGTAACCAACATTGAAACCGGTGGAACCTTTACCCAGCTAGGTGTGGCCAACATCGCAGGCAGATCGAGCGGGCTTCAACTTGGTGTTTTCAACTTTGCAGCCAAGCAGGAGGGTGTCCCGATAGGCATAGTCAGCGTCGCTGGCGACGGCTGGTATCATGTTACCCTTTGGGCGGATGAGACGGCTCCCGTGAGTGTTGGTTTCAAGATGGGTTCGAAATACATCTACAACATCTACACTTATGGCTACAATCCTTTGGGCGACACGAAACACTCGAGATTCGGCTTGGGACTCGGAACCCGCATTCCCCTCGATCCGTTCTACGTGGATATCGACGCTATACATTACCAGATGAACGAGGGTGTAAGCCCGTGGGCTAGCAACAACGGCTACAACGGCCTTAGCGAGGTTCGTTTCATGGCTGGACTGAGCGTCATGCCTGGACTCAGGATTTTTGCGGGCCCTACCCTCAATGTCTGGAACTCTGCCCAGTTTGACGGAGAGACCATTCCGTCCTTCGGTCTCTTCCTGGGGGATTATGACGGCCAGAATTTCTACACAGATATCTGGCTTGGATTCTCACTCGGT
>JAAYVC010000116.1 GCA_012517375.1 bacterium
GGTGGCGGTGGTGGCGGCTGGTAACAAAGATGATTTCACACTCGTCTTCTTTCATGATAAGGAGACAATTATGAAAAAATTATTCTTAAGTATCTTGTTGCCGTTGGTCCTTGTTGGTGCCCAGTATCCGGAACCGCCCGGGAAGGATCAATACATAGTGGACGAGGCTCAGATAATCTCGACTTCATACGGGCAGCAGATAACGGATATATGCAGAGGGCTTGAAGAATCCAAAGGCATAAAGATGCAGGTTCTTACAATCCTTTCCACAAATGGTGAAGAAATTGGTCCGTTTGCCGAAAATGTTAGGCTTTCATGGGCTGATGACACTATAAAAGACAACACACTTCTTATAGTGGTATCCAAAGAAGATCATGCTGTAACGACTTCTCTCGGTGAAAAGGTCGGGGGGTTTATTCCTCAATCGACCGTTGACCGGGTCAGGCGCGATGTATTCATTCCGAACTTCAGGGAAGGCAATTACGGCAGGGGCATCTTCTGGGCGGCTAGAATCTATGAGCGCGATATCAAGGGAACTGAAGACGCCGTTCTTGATTACGAAGAAGATCCTGAAATTAAAGAAGGTAAAAGCTATTCGGTCGATCAGGACGCAATCGATTGCTGCGTTAAAGCCGCGTGCCTTTTTGGCTGGTGGATGTGGTGGCAGGATTTGTGGGATCACGATCATCATCATCATCATCGGCACGGATGGTCTGACGACTAATCATTTTGCATGAGAAGGTTTCTGGAGACGGCTTCATTAATTTTTTCACCACTGGTTCTTCTCGCATCTAAGTATCCCAGCCCGCCTCCTCCAGGCGAGTACGTTCGAGATGATGCCGGCGTTCTTTCTCCATCCGATATCGCAAGAATCAACGCGCTATGCAGTGAAGTGGAGGAAAAGACAACCGCAGAGATGGCGGTGCTCGTGCTCTCCTCGACAGGGAACGAGGTGATTTCTGCGTATGCTACCAATCTTGGCAACTACTGGAAGGTCGGGCAGGCATCCCGAGACAACGGTCTTGTGATGGTCGTCGCGATAGATGACAGGCAGGTGTTTACGGCTACAGGGTCGGGTATGGAGGGGATACTTCCTGATGCGACGGTGTACCAAATCTACAAACAGGTGCTGGTTCCTAACTTCAAGAAAGCGAAGTATGGCACAGGCATTTACAAGGCTTTGCAGGTTTACGCGAAGGAAATAGGCAAACATTATTCAGAAAACCTCGAAAGTGCAAGGGGAGCACCTATCGTACGCAAGGGGATATGGGCTGAAATCCCGATATGGGCATGGGTTTTCATTCTCATGGTGATTGGTTTCAACGTTCTCAATATTGTTGCAAAAGCGGGAAAGAAACGCGGCGCAACTGGCTGGTTCTGGACAACTTTCGGGTCCTCAGGTTCTTCATCGGGCGGCGGATTCTCGGGAGGTTCGTTCGGCGGTGGCGGCTTTTCAGGCGGCGGCGGAGGCGGCGGATGGTAGCTGCGAAAATGAATATTAAACCGATTTCAGAGGTAAATATGAGGATGAATCGAATACTTAAAACGGCATTTGCTTTGTCGTTCTTGTTATTACTTCCGAGTCTAATATCGGCAGCCGATTACCCGGCAAGGCCTCAGCCTGACGTTTTTGTCGTTGACGAGACAGGCGCCCTTTCAAGAGCCGATTTAGAGAGAATCAACTCGCTCTGCCGTGAGGTAGAGCAAAAGACTACTGCCCAGATGGCGGTGCTCGTAATCTCATCCACCGACGGCCGGGAAATCTCCATGTACGCAACCGAGGTAGGCAATCTCTGGGGCGTAGGCCAGGCATCCCGAGATAACGGGCTGTTAATGGTCGTGGCGATTGACGACCGCGAGGTCTTTACCGCCACAGGCTCGGGCATGGAGGGCTACCTGACCGATGCGCAGATAGACAAGATTTACAGGCAGGTACTTGTTCCTAACTTCAAGAACCAGAGATACGGCGAGGGGATATACAAGGCGCTTCAGGCTTACGCCGCATCAATAGAGAAGGAATACGATGTAAATCTTACCAGTACAAAGGGAGCTCCGCACATCCGCGAGCACGAAGGCTGGTTTAAGAAGAATCTCTTCTGGATTATCTTCGGCGGTTTCTGGGTTCTTCTAATCGCTTTTATGATCTTCGCCAAACCCAAGGGCTCGTCTTCAGGTTCCTCGAGTTCGAGCTACTGGTCGTCCTCAAGCTCTTCCAGTTCGAGCTCCTCGTCGTCTTCTAGCAGCGGCTTCAGCAGCGGAGGGGGAGGGGGGTTCGGCGGCGGCAGTTTTTCCGGAGGTGGAGGTGGCGGTAAATGGTAATGGCATTGTTTATTACTCAAATCGAAAGCTTTGAAAGTGGGCAGAAAAACTGCCCGTGCTTCACCGGAAAGCACCTTTTTCACGGAGGCGGAGGATGCGGCAAATGGTAGCGCTAACTCGCCAAGGTCCAGTTATATTAATCGTGGATTCTATCCCGGAAAGTGTCTTTGCTATGGAGGCGGAGGAGAAGGCGGTATCCAGAAAAGGAATTTTGAATATAATAAATCAAATTAACAAAAGAGGAGCGAAAAATGAACGCACCAGTTAATCCCGAAATCCAGTCGCCCGTAGCGCCCGTTCGCAAGAGCCGCGCGGGATGGATAATAGGCATCATCGTCGTGCTCGTTGTCGTGTTCCTGGGCGGAGGCCTGTGCAGTTCCTACAACAACATGGTCAGGCTTAACAAGGACGTTGACGAGAAATGGGCGAACATCGAAACCCAGCTCACGCGCCGCAGCGATCTTATACCCAATCTCGTAGCCAC
>JAAYVC010000117.1 GCA_012517375.1 bacterium
GACACAAACAAAGAACAACGAGAAGCGTTCCTTGCCGATTACGGATAGACTCTTTCAAGAGCTTTACGCCTTGTGGTCTATTCGTCAAAGCGATTACGTCTTTGAAAAACCGGACGGGACACGCTATGGTGATTGGAAAAAAAGCTTTGCTTCGGCGTGTAGACGAGCTGGGATTGATAACTTTCGATTCCATGACTTGAGGCACACGTTCGCATCGCACTTAAGATTGTTAGGGGTAGACCTCGGGACTATAAGGGAACTGCTCGGACATAAAAGTCTACAGATGACAATGCGGTACGCTCATATCTCGGACATTCAGAGATACGAGGCAGTGTCGCGGCTTGCTCACGGGACAAAGAAAAAAGCCGACGAGTGGATTCGAACCACCGACCTACGCTTTACGAAAGCGTTGCTCTACCACTGAGCTACGTCGGCAAACTTCATGAGTTCATAACTTGTTAGATTCAAAAACTGCCGTGTTCCCTTTGTGTGCCAGATTTGTGCCACCTTTATTTACCGCGTCAAGAAGGTGAGGGCGTGAGAGGTGAGAATAGCGCAGAGTCATCTTGATGTCCTTGTGGCCCAATAACTCCTGTACAGTGCGAATGTCAACGCCCGCCATCACGAGATAAGAGGCAAAGGTATGTCTCAGGTCGTGAAAGCGAAAATCGACGACTCCAGCACGGTTACAAGCGGTTTCAAAGGCCTTTCTCCAGTTACCGTATGGTCTGCCGTCAGGCTTGCGAAAGACAGTCTGCCCTTTGCGTTCTATGTTCAGCCTTTCGAGCACGGGCAGAAGCTTGTCGCTTATTGGAATCATCCTTTGCTCGTTATTCTTGGTTCGCATAAGCAGAATAGATCGTCTTTCAAAGTTGATGTCTTTCCATGTAAGCCCCATAAGCTCACCACGACGCATGCCTGTTTCAAGCGCAGTAAAGACTATCGCCCACAACATCGGGTTAGCAGAGCACTCAAAAAGTAGCCTGTCTCGCTCCTCACACGAAAGAAACCTGGTAGGAGGGGGAGGGGTTCTAAGGCGTTTAATCTGACGTGCAGGATTAGCTTTGATGTAGTTCCAGTCAACGGCCTTGTTCATCATGTGCTTGATGGTTTCCATGTCGCGGTTAGCCGTAGCAGGTGCAACCTTCAGCGAACGTTGAGTCTGAAATTGCTCAATATCCCTTGTCGTTATTTCTGAAAGCTTCATATCGCCAAAGGCAGGTAGAATCTGATTGAGCGATGTTTCGTCTCTTCTGAATGAGGATATTTTTTTATGGGCTTTCGAGTATTCCAAGTATTCATTGGCGTATGCAGCAAACGTTCGTGGTGCATCTGCCGGAATGCCTTGAGCCGTCTCGTTCTCGATGCGTCTTTGAATCTCTCCAACTTTTAATAGAGCCTGGGTCTTGTCGGTCTCTCCTGTAGAGAGCATCCGTCTTTTCCCATTGCGCGTGTACCTAACATACCAACGCCCGTTGGTATATCTGTATAGTTTCACGCTACGCGGAAGTATATTCGAGTCGGGTTCCAAGTCAAGATTTATGGGTAAAGCCCGTCCAGGCCTCTTTACAGGGCTTAGAGGGCACTTGCAGTCCTGGTTCCCTTTCTCGAATACGCTCAAGGCCTTTCTAGCGGCCTTAGTGAACGAAACCTCCAAGAGCGGCTATCTCCGTTGAAGTGTTTAGGGACAGAGAATGCTACTCCGTCCTTTCGCATTACCCCGACTCCACAGAGTAGAGTCAGTGCCAAAAGACCCTCAAGTCATTCAGACCCGATAGTCCATTTTCACTTCGTCTCTCAGTATTGACACTAGGGGACTCGTTTCGCCTAACCCTTAACTACATTATAATCAAGAACGACCTTTTGTCAAGTGCCTTGTTTTTCAACCACTTAGTCAAAATCGAGTTTCGGGTGAGTAATCTGAAATTTCCGAAAATTAATTTCCAAATTCCTGAAAATTAACTGAAAATACCCGTCAAAATACGATCAAATTACCCGCAAAAACCCAAAAAGAATTTACGAATTTATTTTTGAAGACAATCAACCTCGCAAGAGGATTCGGGCTATTCTACCGCTTTAGAAAGTTCATCAAGCAATAGCTTGATGATTTCGAGCTGACGTTTCGGCTGCTTTTTCAGCTGCTCGATTAAATCACCGGACAGAATTTCAACGTTTGCCTTGTGTTTTGGGGAAATAGTGAAGCCAAGAATTTCCGCAGGGGAGGTTTTAAAAGCTAATGCGATCCGATTCAAGGTAACAATGTGAAGATTCGCAATGCCGCATTCTATCCGGCTAATGTGTTTAAGGGTAAGATTAGCCTCCTCTGCTAATTTCTCCTGAGACCACTTCAACAATTTGCGTCTCCTCCGAATCTCCTCACCTACTTTCTTAAGAAAAACATCATCTGCTTTTGATATTAGTGAAGCATAGCGAAAAAACCCTAACGTTCTATGGCCTACAGATAGAATTTGCTATTGACAATTCTATCTACAAAGGTAAAATATGAGTTTAACCATAACCTAAAGGAGGTTGACGTGAAAAAAGCTTTAGCGTTTTTCGCAGTCCTTGCGGCTCTTTTACCTCTAACCCTGAAAGCCCAGGAGTTCACTGGGGACACCGCTTCCTCAGTTTACTGGGAACAAAAAGGATTAGAAGACGGAAGAAGTGGCTTAGCTTTCAAAACCATTGCCGCAGGCAGCGGCGGTTGCCTT
Source organism: bacterium (assembly GCA_012517375.1). Lineage (NCBI taxonomy): Bacteria > bacterium. The sequence continues at coordinate 2,712 of JAAYVC010000117.1, forward strand.
CTCGGCTCAGTAGGCGGATTAGTTTTCTCCCCGCTCATTACAGGAGGGCTAGGCGGTTCGCTAGGTTGCTTGGAGGCTGGGGCTTAGGCAGCATTACCCAGCGAGAAGCAATGCCGCCCATTAGCAAAAGCCTTGTATTTCAAGAAGCCTACTCCCGCGGTTACAAGAAAGGCAAAGCTCAGTCAAATACAATAGCCCTCCTCGTAGGTGCAGGGACAACCGTTCTCGCTATTGTAGGGACAGCTTTAGTTTGGTCGCAATTGCAGCCGTATTGACATAAGGCACTAGCTTTGCCATAAAAAAATGCGCCGCGGAAAAAGGTGATTCCACCAATCTAACCGTCACTTTCTTTAACTTGAGAAAGGAAAAATCACTATTGACAAAGAATCACTTGGAGATATTATTGAATATGGATGAGATAAACATGTTGGCAGCTATAATAGCGGCAGCTGCGACAATTCTAGCGGCGCTTATAGGGATAATCATAACCATAAGGACAAACGCGAGGGGGCGTAGGGTTTCTTTATTTGAGTCTATTATGAGGAATATGGGATCAAGTTCACCAGAGGAGATTGCTGAATTTAGACGAGAATTAAAAAGACAATTCATCGTCAGAGATGCGGAAGGGAATTTTCAAGAGATTCGGAAGAAATCGGATATTAAAAAAGGGTATAAAGGGCTAAAGGATATTGTGCTTGGTTTATCTGCCAATTTTAACCGGGCTTGTGCTGTAACTGTTTCGGCGCTGGATGAGGAATTGACGATGAGCGTAATACATCTCCTCGGTGATGCTTTTATGGACTATTGGGCAATATGCTACGAGATACTGCGTGAAGAACAAAATAAGCGTAAGGACATTAATAATAGAATGTACTTTGAATTTATGGCTTACCTTTCATTCAAGATTCTGTCCAAAGAAAAAGAAAAGCGCATTCCTGAAACCATTGGATTATATGATGGTTCTAATACCTCTAATCCAAAAATAAGAGAGGATATGTTAAGACGGTTGGAATTGCTTAGAACCCTTCCTCCATTAAAATGTTTTGCGAAAAAAATGAGGAAATTTCTTGTCTAGTTCGCCTTAAGGGAAGTTATTCTTCAATAACTCAGAGGACTTTTGAAGCTATTTTAAGATATAAGGTCTTGCATAAATTAAGACCATTTGTCGCAAAAAGTCAGACACATTCGAGGTTAGACGCGATTGTTTTTGAGAATTTCCTTCTCTAAAGATTTAAGGGATTTTCTCTTCCTTGATTTTTTCTTGTAAAGGAAAGTGTAACCTGTTTTGACCTTTGCTTCAGTCTCAGCTAATTTATGGAACATATCCTGATCAAGATCATACAGTCTCTTGAAATCCTCCTCCGTCTTGTACGCGCCGCACCAACACTCGGTTGAAGTCCTAGATGATGTTAGAATTAGGTTTTTAGGAATTCCATCGTTGTTGATGTATGTGAATACTTTCTCTGTAGTGCGACCCATTTGTCAAGACAGATTTGAGGTAAAATGAGTTTAGAGGCTTCACATTGCTTCCTTGAGAACTTGCTGGGAGTAAAGGGCCTCGAACTCCTCCGGACTCCTGTATCCCAGGCTGCTGTGCACGTATAGCTTGTTGTAACCCACAACAAACCACGTATCGAGCTTCTCCTTCGCCTCCTGGAACGAGGCAAACTCGTCAAGCCACAAGACCTCCTCCTTGATGGTCCGCATCATCCGCTCAGTGTCAGCGTTGCCTTTTGGGTTGTTGTAGGACGTGAATACCTGCTCTATGCCCAGATCGGACATGTCTCTCATGAAGTTTAAGGAGGTAGGCTGCGACCCGTTGTCGCTTATGAGCTTCAATTCCCTGCCGCGAAC
>JAAYVC010000118.1 GCA_012517375.1 bacterium
ACGGTATTGCCCCCGCAAGATAATCTGGCAAAGTACACGCCTGAGGGAAGCGTCGATGCATTCCATGAGAAATCGGACCCGGTTTCGTCGAGTGCAAAAGACTCAATCTTGCGGCCGTCGACGGCATAGAAGGTCAATATTTCATGCTGTCCCCGGGGAATCGAGTAGAGGATAGTGGGAGCAGATGTGAAGTCGCCGATGATTTCAAGCGTCACTGAGGGGGGCGAGGAGGGCTGCTCTTCGATACCTGTAACGTCTGGTTGGCTGTACTTTATGACCAACTCCTGTAATGAGTCCGCCTCGACATCGCCTGTGTAGCCTGTTACGTAGAAGTTTCCCGCAGGATCGAGGCAGATCGCGCTGAGTCCCTGGTCTCCTGCCGCGCCGTATGTTATATTCCAGCTCTCGTTACCTGCCTCATCGTAGCGGATCACCCGGCAGTCGTTGTCGGTTCCGTTGTTCGAAGTCCCCGCCGCGTAAACGTAGCCGAAACCCAGGGCGATGGCGTTCGCCCAGTCGTTGTGGCCGCCGTCGAAAGTCTTCTCCCATATGTAGTTGCCCTCGTAGTCGCAGCAGGCTAGCCAGAAGTCCTTGTCCTCTCCATCGTCCAGGGTTCCCGCGATGTAGAAGAGGTCGTCGGCGGCCTGATAAGAAGACTTCTTCGCGTAACGCGCGCCAGAGGGGTAAACTTCTCCGAAGTTGAGCCTCAATCCGAATTTAAGGGTCCTCGCAGGATCCAGTATTCCTGTTTCCGAGGAAAGGTCGTAGATGAATGTATGGCAGTCGTCCGCAGCCTTCCTTCTCTCCAGTGCTAGATAAAGCCTTTTCGTTGAAACTACTTTGAAGGCATCCAGACCGTAGGCGTAATCGTCGCCTTCCTCAATGATCGTGGTATTCCACACGTGGTTGCGGTCGGAGTCGTACTTGTGAATGACGATGTCGGCGCCGGTCTCCGCGCTCCAGGTGTTTCCTATAACGTAGATGCTTCCGTACTCGTCCGTGACAACCTTGCTTGCCTGCTCCATCTGGCTCGTCTCGTTAACAATGTCCCAGAGCCAGCCGTGGGGCTGCGGCCGGTACCCTGCGGTCCAGAAGACGGTATTCGTTCCGTTGTACCAGGAGCCTGCGGTGATGATATCGCCGTTTTGCCCTATGCATGCGCCCTTGGCAGTGGTGTGTTTTCCGCCGATGTTCTTGACATCGCTGCTTAAGAGCTCCCCGTCATCCGCAGCATGAGTTAATATCGATGTCGAGTAAACGGAATCCGGGTCTTTGTGTTTGCGGATTACTATGTTCAAAACAGCGCCCGCAGTCGGACTGATCAGAGCATCAACGCCTCTCGTGATAACGGGAAGTTCCTCCGCAACGTCCATCTTCCATTCCAGCGTCGGGTTTACGGCAAAAGCGCCGCCTGCAAAAACGAGCAGGGTTGTTATGGATGATAGCAGGGCTTTTTTCACGTTTTTCCTCCTTGTTTACTCGGAACAACTCTCATTTGCTGCATCAGCTTAAAATGCAGGGTATTCATTTTTTTTATATTGTCAATGATGATTTTTTCGTAACTCTCTTTTTTGGTCTTCTGCAAACCGTTTCGGATTCTCTATGCAGCAGAACCATCTTTAATTTAGTCAATATAAATGAGTTAATCGAGAATATGCAAAGCTTAAACAATTGATTCCTTGGAAACTCATAAGGTTTTGTTGAATATTAGATAAGGGGTTTCAAGCCTGATAATGCTTGACAGAGTCCTTTTGGGGATTAAGATTCAATTTAATAATAAAAAACCCAGGAGGAAACTTGAGCAGAAAACTGTTGTACTTTTTTTTATTCCTGCCCTTTCTTGCGTCTGCAAAAACGGACTGGTCAAGGGTTGATCTTGACAATCCGGAACGATTCGTTCAGGGCAGAATAACCGTATGTTTCAGGCAAGGCTTCAATCTTGACGATGCCATGCCGCTGCTTTCATCCAGAAACGTTAAGGAAGTGCGAAGAATCAGCCAGTTGAACGCCTTGACTCTTGCAATTCCCGACGGTTCGAATGCAGGGGAGTATTTAGAATACTACGAATCAATGCCAGACGTTCTCTTTGCGGAACCTGTTGCTATCAACTATGTATTTTGGACCCCTAACGATCCCTTATTTTCGTATCAGTGGCACTACGATGCAAACCACCTCGACATGCCTTCTGCATGGGATAAGGAGCGCGGCTCGTCAAGCGTCATCATCGCGATTGTTGATACTGGAATAGCTTTCGAGGATTACGCTATTCCATCCTACGAGCTGTACGAGGTATCATCTGAAGACGGCTACTACTACATTGCGCCCGACCTGACATCTACTCAGTTTGTTGCCGGCTACGACTTCATACACGACGATAGCCATCCCAACGACCAGTACAGCCACGGCACTCATGTTGCAGGCACCGTAGCGCAGGCCACAAACAACGGCAAGGGCGTTGCAGGCATGGCTCCGGACTGCAAGCTTATGCCCGTTCAGGTTCTTAGTTATAAAGGAAGCGGACCCTCGGATGCGATAGCCGACGGAATAACCTGGGCAGCGGACAACGGAGCAGACGTAATAAACCTGAGCCTTGGCGGTGACCCAGGCGACTCAACCGGGATGTCAATTGAGCATCAGGCGATAACGTATGCATCAAACAAAGGCGTAGTTGTTGTAGCTGCTGCTGGAAACCAGGCCGTAGGTGAGGTAAGCTACCCTGGCGGTTACGATGAATGCATCTGCGTTGCGGCGCTCGACTACAACAACTCTCTATCCTACTACTCCCAGTGGGGTCCTGGTCTTGATATCTCGGCCCCTGGCGGTGACGTCACAGTAGACCTGAATGGAGATGAACTAGCCGACGGCGTCCTTCAGTGCACATATCTTGTCGGCGGAGACGGTAACAGCGGCGCCAAGGTGGATAGTTTCGCATACATGTTCTATCAGGGAACTTCAATGGCTACACCCCATGTCGCAGGCCTTGCAGCGCTCCTCTTAAGCCACGGGATAACGGGAGTCCAGAACGTCAAGGATGCCATATATCAGACTGCGCGCGACCTTGGATCATCAGGCTACGATACTCGCTACGGTTGGGGAATGATTGACCCCTCAGCCGCGCTCGACTACGGCAGCGGAACAGGCAATCCGCCTCAGACACCATCCGCGCCGACCGGTCCATCCTCGGCTTCGGCAGGCCAAAGCGTTACTTTTACAGCGTCGACTACAGACCCGGATGGAGACCAGGTTGCCTACAGATTCGACTGGGGCGACGGAAACGTATCGGCATGGACATCATTCGTTTCAAGCGGAGTATCACAATCGTCATCGCACTCATACACAAAGGGTGGAACATTCTACGTTAAAGCCAAGGCCAAGGATTCCAACGGCAAGGAATCTGGATGGTCATCGGGCTCTGCAATCACTATAACAGGCGGCGCAGCGGATATAGCAATACCGGTGCTTCAGAATCCCCTCCTCTCCCAGTACATAGATATCTGGGTCGTTCCAACAACAGGACCTCTTCTTTATGCACCCGAAGTGACTGTTACTTTAAATGCCGACGAAAGAGCTGTAACCATGGAATCCGTCTCAGCTTCTGACGCCTATGTCGGCGATTACACATTCTACGAAAGCGGAACAGCAACAATAGATGTAACTGCAGACGGGCAGAGCGACTCCAGGGTATTTACCGTTTCGAGCATCGCCTCCCAAGGCGGAACCCTCTTCTCCCCTGATTCAAGAGTGAGATTAGAGATTCCTGAAGCTGCTGTTGGGACCAAAACCTTCTTTACACTTATCCCTGAAAAAACAGAACAAGGCGCTCTCTCGAGTCAGTACGCGATACCCGCTCCTAAGGACGTTAAGAGCTTTGGTGACGCTTACAGGGCAGGACCTTCGCAGGACATTCCTGCAACCGTTTCTTTCTCATATTCCGGATACAACCTTTCAGAGGCTGAGGTCTCAAGCCTGTCCATTATGCGCTACGAAAACGAAACCTGGACAAGAGTCCCTTGCTTTATCGACAGAAAACAATCCGAGGTAGTAGCGGACATCAAGAGGCTTGGCGTATTCATGCTTGTAACCGACCCGGCGACAAAAACGCCTGCACTGCCGGAAGCGCTCTCCTTAGTTCTAGAATCGCCTACCGAAAAGAAACTTAAATTCTCCGTTAACGAGGTCATGCCGGTTTCCCTGGCTATTTTCGACGCCACAGGCCGCAAGGTATGCGCTCTCTATGAAGGTATTTCAGGCAGAGGCGAGTTTTCTCTCACATGGAACGGCATGGACGATAAAGGTCGTCTTGTCAACCAGGGGGTTTATTTCGCCCGGCTCCAGACACCTTCAGCATGCAAAACCATAAAGATTGTCTCGGTACGATAGGAGGATGTTAATGAAAAAAAATAAATTCACCGTTTTGTTTAGCGTAACTCTTTTTGCCCTCCTCCTGTTCGGATGCTCTGAATGGGCCGTTGACTCAACCAATCAGGGATGGACTCACTTCGAGGCGGGCGATCTCGATTCAGCCGAGTATTATTTCAATGACGCTACCCTCTGGGATATGACATACGCCGATGCATACAACGGACTCGGCTGGTGCTATTTATTGAATGATGATCTGGCAACTTCTCTATCCAACTTTGAGAGCGCTCTTGCCTACGATTTCAGCCTTACCGACGCAAGCGCAGGCGCCACGCTTGCCGCGACCGAGCTGGGTTCGCATAATGACGCAATAAGCTACGCCGACAGGGTCATAGACGAAAATTCAGCCTACGTCTTTTCTCATCTTTCAAGCGTTTCGATAGAGGATATCCGCCTGGCAAAAGCGAAATCGGCGGCCGCTCTGGGTGACTTTGAGGAAGCTTTAAGCGAAGTACAGGAGATTGAACCTTCGTTCTCGGCCGATCCCTTGACATCCGAAGGACAGGCGGCCATACTGGCAAAGATTGAGGAGCTTATAAGTTCCTACGGAGGATAATAAATCTCTGTCGCAGAATTGGCTGTTTCTACAAAATACGAACGTTAACCTTCAAAGGCCGACACTAAGTCAGCCTTTGAAACAACTCTGATTTAAAAGAATATCTACGAATGGTTGGGGGATAGCGTCTGAAAGATGCTCTTCCAGAATCTTGGCGTAATGTAGAATGTAATGTGACCGCCTGGAAGAATTCTTTTTTCGCACTCCCAGGATGAGGCCAGTTCATCCACATCTCCTGGCGGAGCCAATGGATCGTCAATCGAGCCGAGAAGATGAACTTTTTTTCTATCGATAACGGGCTGGGATTTATAGGGAATAAAAAGATGCCCCAGATCCTCAAAAAGGGATAGTGATTGTTCCTCAGCAACACCATTCCTGAGTGAGTTAAAAAGCGGTGAACTGACTAAGAGCCTGTCCGGTCTTACAATAGGCGTGGCTAGAATAAGACGGGCAATTGAAGGCTCGCACAAGGCAAGAAGTGAGCCAACCCATGCACCGAGACTGAAACCTATAACGGCTATATCGTCCGACCCGAGTTCCTTAATGGTTTTAACGAGCACCCTTGCATCTATAACAGCCTGTCTTATCATATTGAGCGTTCTTACAATGTCGCCTGTGATGGAAAGCTCGCCCGATTTTGTTCCTTGAGGCGTGCGTCTTGCATGATAAGGCAAATCCATTGCCCAGAAATTTCTTCCCGCAAGACCCATCTTGTGAGCCAATCGCGAGTAGTCGGTTTCTGTCTCCAGCCAACCGGAGAATATGACTACCGAAGGCGCCTTAAGGGAGAATCTGGGAAAGAAGTCGCCGAAAACGGTGTCGTTCTCCTTTTTACCTGAAGGAGCTGGCGAGGGAAAGCTGAAAGAATAATTGGATGGATAATGGTTGATTTTATCTATGCTGACCTTGTTCGAAATACCCGTATAGAAAAAAGTACTTGCGGTTTGCATTCTGGAGAGGTTGATGAAAGAATCAAGCGCACGAGCGTCGGTTTTGTATCCTCGACCTGCAAGCCATCTATCTATACCGGAGAAGACGCGATAGTCCAGCTTTCTTGAGTATGCCCTGAACATGATATTATTTTAATCATCCTTGATGAATGCGCAAGCCTCAAAAGCTCGACATCTTCCTTGACTTTACGTCGCTTATAAATAGACTTCGTTTGAGTTACTGCAGATTTAGATGCAGCCGGCATGGCGGACGGCAAGTGAAACTAGACGCCGCCACCACGATAATTTGGAGTAATGGCAGAAATGGCGGTCATTAGTGAAAGCACTGAGCACTTGAACGAGTGCCGACATTTCCGTTGATACTGCAATAGCCGGCATGGCGGTCGCGAGCCGAAAGTAAGACGCGGCGAGCGGTGGTGACAGAGTCGCCACAACAAGAAGAGCCATTGCCTTAGATTGAAAGCCGGGATGGCGGAACTGGCAGACGCGCTAGCTTCAGGAGCTAGTGGGGGCAACCCCATGGGGGTTCAACTCCCCCTTCCGGCATAGGTAAATCCCCGGGGTATAATAGATATCCCGGGGATTTCAATTTACCGCTAAGATTGACCGGCGAATTTTGTTATATTCTGAAAGGGTTTAACTTGACATTCATCTTTAAATTCCTATAATTTATGTATGAAAATTTCAGAAGAAAAAACCACAAAGCCAGCCGATAAAACTGGTTTTTTGATATTTTCGATACAAGGAGAAAAAAATGAAAGGTAAAAGAATCCATTTCGAAAGAAGCGTTTCCAGACCGGCACAAGGCATTATTATATCCGCAGTTAAACTGGATTAATCCCAGAGCCTCCTGCTAGCGAAGATTAAGAAGCCCGCTTAAAGCGGGCTTCTTAAATTTTAATCTCTTTTGGCCAGGGTTGTTTGATTGATTCTGACCAAACCTTATCTATGTAATTTAGTATGAAGTAGTTCTGAGCCAGATGGAGCCAGAAAGAACCCCTCTCTGTCAACGATATTGTATGTTTGTCCTGCGTCCATATTCCGAGTATCCGGGCGATTTCAAGAGGAGTGCGGATTTTTCTGAGGTCCTTTGAAATTTTTATATTTAACTGAGACTTTGGGATATACGTATCGTAAAACCTCCAATAAAGCCAATAGAATCTTTCCATGGATTCAGAGACATCCATTTTAAGGGACACTGGCAACTTTCCGTCAAGACACGATTCTATGTAGGCTTCCGGAGGGAAAGTGTTAAAATAGAATACACCCGGCAGGTAAGATGCAGCGCCTGCTCCAAGACCTATATACTTATTCCTGGTTACTGAAGAGTATCTTGGCGGATCGCCCCGCCTGAATCCCCATACAGATACCCTCTCAAACCCGGATGCTTCGAGGTAATCATGCATCGATTTGTACATCACGCGACGGAGTTGGAGATTAGGCATCCTGACTTTTTTTAGATGGAGATAATGCCCCGTTCTTGAATAGGGAAAGGTAAACAAGGGATAAAGGGTTATCTGATCAACTCCGTGGTCAACCGCCTTCTTTATATCGGCAAGCATCTCCTCAACAGTCTGTCCGGGAAGAGCAAACATAAGGTCAATATTAACGGTCTTGAAACCTGCCTTAAGGGTCTTCCGGATTGCTGAATCTAAGGTTTCTGACGCATAATTCCTCCCAATCAGTTCAAGGTATTTCTCGTTAAAGCTCTGAACCCCCAAACTTACGAGACCGAACCCCCATCGAGATAATTTCTTGACTACCTCTTCGCTTATATCTGATGGCGTAGTCTCAATGGCAAGCTCGCCCGTTATTTCGAAGTTTTTTCTCAAACTAGATACAATCTCGAAAAGTTCGTCTATTAGATTCGTGGGTGTGCCGCCTCCAACATAAACGGAAGTTATTTCAATCCTGCCGAGCCTTTCCCTGTAGAATTCTATCTCCCTTAAAAGAGCATCCTTATATCTTGAGGCAAGTGCTTTATCGTATTCCACCTTATTGTAAGGACAATAAGGACACATATTCTTACAAAACGGTATGTGAATGTACAAATCTGTTTTATCAATTGGAGGGAGGGTGATGCTCCTGGCTGGAACAAATCGATAGTCCGAACCAGGACCGCTGAAGTACTTTCGAACGATTGAAGTTAAATTTGCACACACAAAGAAATAATACTTATAATGAGGCTTTTGTAAAGAATCATTCATTTAAATCGACAGAGATGATTCATGGTAACTTGACAATCGACTTCAAATTCCTATAATATATATAGGAAATTTAAACCGAGGAGAAGTAAATGATTAAGATAGGAGAAAAGGCATTCGAGTTTACACTCGAAGATGCTGAAAAGAACAAGGTAAATCTTTCGGACATGAAAGGAAAATGGGTAGTCCTTTATTTCTACCCTAAGGATGATACACCGGGATGCACCACTGAAGCGCTTCAATTCACGGAACATATTAAGGATTTCAGAAGCCTCAACTCAGAGGTTGTTGGAATAAGCGCGGACTCGTGCGACAGCCACCAGAAGTTCATGGTAAAGTTTGACCTGGGAGTCAGGCTTCTTTCAGACCCCGAGCACAAGGTACTCGAGCGCTACTCGGCTTGGGGTGAAAAAAAGATGTACGGCAAGGTCTTTATGGGTATAGAGCGTTCGACCGTGATCATCGATCCTGAAGGAAAGATAGCGTTCCACTGGCCAAAGGTAAAACCCGACGGTCATGCCAAAGAAGTCATGGCTAAATTGAAAGAATTGCAGTCAACACGTTAGCGTCTTTCTTGCATCTCTTTATGCGAAGGAGGATTTGATAATGCACGTCAAAGAAGCAATAGAAGCGCGCAGGGCTTATCGTTCGCTTCAGCCGGTGGAGATTTCTGAAGAAATTATCGTTGAACTGGCGAAAGCGGCTCAACTTGCACCTTCATGCAACAACAATCAGCCGTGGCGTTTCGTGTTCGCGTACGAACCCGACGTTCTACTCAAGATGCGCGATGCCCTCTCTAAAGGCAACGAATGGATACACCGTGCGTCCATGATTATCGTAGTCTTATCCAAGAAGGAACTCGACTGCGTTATGCCCAACCGGGAGTTCTACTACGCCTTCGATACCGGTATGGCGATAGGTCTTTTGATGCTGCGCGCCACCGAACTTGGTCTTGTCGCTCACCCTATAGCAGGCTTCAGTCCAAAAAAAACGAGGGCGATTCTTGGCATTCCGGACGAGTGGGACGTGATCACGCTCGTCAACGTGGGAAAGAAATCGCCCGTGATAAACGAACTTCTCTCAAATGAACAGGCTGAGAGGGAGGTAGAAAGACCCGAGCGTCTGCCCTTGGAGAAGTTCGTGTTCCGCAACAGATTTATTGAGGACGGCAATGGATAATGAGAAGAAAACTTCTTTTCGCGGTCTCGATTCTTATAGCACTATCTTGTATGACGGGAGGCGGAATGAACGGCATCAGAGCACCTGAAATCCGCGTCAGAGATGAACAGTATTGGATTAACTCTGCACCTCTTTTTATGAAGGAACTTGGCGGCAAGGTTGTCCTTGTTGATATATGGGATTATACCTGCGTGAACTGCATACGGACTCTGCCCTATATTGAGGCTTGCTACGAAAGGTACAAGGACAAGGGATTGGTCATCATCGGCGTCCATACTCCCGAGTTCGCTTTCGCAAGGGAGCGAGCGAATGTCGAAGAGGCGGTGCGTAGATTCGGGATTAAATATCCTGTAGTGATGGATAACGATTACGAAATATGGTCATCGTACGCGAACTCCTACTGGCCGCGCAAATATCTTATCGACAAAAACGGCTACATCCGCTACGATCACGCCGGTGAAGGAGGGTATGAAGAAACCGAACGAAAAATCCAGGAGCTTCTGAAACAAATAAATCCTGATATCGAGCTTGCGTCAATCGCAAAGGATACGTCTGAGAATAATTCAAGTGGAGGCATTACGGGTGGAGTTTGCTTTCCAATGACCCCTGAGCTTTACCTTGGATACGAACGCGGCAGGCTAGGTAACCGCGAGGGGTACAAACCGGGCAGGATAGTGGATTATAAGGCTCCGGATTCACTCGTTGACGGCTACGTATACGCCCGAGGCGCATGGCGCAACGAACCGGAGGCGATGATTCATTCCCGCGTGACAGAACAGCCTGAGGATTACATAGCCATCCGCTTTCACGCGACAGAGGTAAATGCGGTCATCAAGCCTGAGAGAGGGAGAGATTATAGAGTCTATGTCAAACAAGACGGCAAATGGGTTAAGCCCGAGGATGGGGGTTATGACCTCAAGTTCACGGATAAGGGTGAGAGTTATATTGAGATTGTTGAGCCGCGTATGTACCGCATTGTCTCGAATGTTGAGTACGGTGCGCATACGCTCGAACTCTCATCTGCATCTGATGGCTTCGGGATTTACGCCTTCACCTTCGGCGCGTGTAAGTAAAGTCTCATAATTCCGAGGAGGACTTCACGGAAACCCTAGAAAAAAAATTTGAGGTTGACGAACCATTTCTTAATATTATAATAAATATTAAGAATGACCTAAAAAACCAAGAATTGAAGGAGGAAAGAATGAGGTCGTTGTTACTCGTATTGTTCATTACAACCTTTGTTACTGCCGCCGAAGAAGGTATTCTTAAGTGGAAGTACAAGACAGGCTATAACTGGCCAGCATCCTCACCGGTAATAGGAATGGATGGAACTATATATTTTGGCGCTAATGATTACTATCTTTATGCTTTAAACCTCGACGGTTCGTTGAAATGGAAGTGTTTTGCTGGCTCAAGCCAGACTTCTCCATGTCTTAGTACCACTGGTATCATTTACGTCGCCGGAGCAGTATACGACGAAAAATGGACAGGATATCTATTCGCCATCGATCAAACCGGGAGCGAGAAATGACGATTCAGAACCGACAACTATATCTGGGCTAATCCTTCGATAGGGACAGATGGTACTGTCTATGTAGGGTCTTCGGATAGTTGTTTTTACGCAATTAACCCCAATGGATCATCTAAGTGGAAGTATAAAACCGACGGTATAATTTCCTCTACCCCAGCTATTGCTTTAGACGGCACAATCTACTTATCTCAAGGGAATAATCTTTACGCTTTTCATGATAATGGATTGATAAAATGGCGTTACGAATTTAATGAGGAATCTTACGAGTCTCCTATAATCGATACAGATGGAACTATCTACGCCAGCTTTGGTTACACCCTTTATGCAATAAACCCCGATAGTACCATCAAGTGGGAATATTATTTGTACAAAATCGGAAGTCCTTCAATTGGAGAAAGCGGTATTCTATACTGTCCATCCGATTCATATCTCTACGCATTAATAATTGATTCGATTCCTTCTAATCCCGATTTTGCCGTTAAGTGGAAAACCGACAATATTGCGGGATCATTGGGGTGGATTTATCAGCCTACTGTCGGTGCAGATGGAGTTATCTATGTGTGTTCGCACTTTCGAGGTCTTTATGCTGTAAGTCTTGATGGAACCATACGTTGGGAATATAATACAAGCGGCTATGTAGACTGTTGTCCCGTGATCTCTTCAGATGGAACCTTATATATTGATGATTACGACGGCTATCTCTATGCAATTACATGTTCTTCCAAAGGGCTTGCGTCATCTCCATGGCCGAAATATAACCACGATAACTTTAATTCGGGCTGTGTCAGTGGAGGTGTCGGAATAGAGGGAAACAATAGGGTGGCACAAAACCCGCTTAAAGTAAGCGCAAGTGTCGTCTCAGACCACATCCGGATTGTCTGTGACATTCCCGAGGCGCAATACGCAGTTTTGAAAATCTTTGACATATCCGGCCGACGGATATCGGAGAAGCTGGCCGTAAGATCTGGTGAAATCTTCTTTCCCGAGCGTTTCCCCGCAGGGGTTTATCTTGTAAGGCTCGAATCAGAAGACGCGGCCATATCCTCGAAGGTTGTTGTGGTCAGATAACTTAGAGAGAACCTACTTTTCCCTCAGGTAGTCAAGCCAGGAAGCCATACTGAAAAGGAGATTTAATGCAGGCTCCTTTGCTCCGTACTCCTGCGGAGCCGAGGTTGGTTTTCCTTTTCCTTCATCTTTGAAGCGCGCCCATTCAAGCACAAGGGAGGAGACGGACGCAAGCGGCGTTACCCCTGTATCGGCTTCATTCTCCGGCATATCAAGCGCCTGGAAAAAAAAGTCTCCTTCCTTCCAAGAAAGCATCTCGTATACTGCAGCTTCGTCGTGGATCTTTCCTACCCTTGCCTTTATCAGCTGCCCCATCGCAAATGTCATTGTTCCCCTTCTCATACCGCTTGATACTGTCAGCACGCCGTTTTTTGCGCTGAATTCTATCAACTGCAAGATATCGACGAGACCTGTCTGGGCAATAGACCCTGAAAGCTCAGTCCCGGGAGCCTGATGGTTCTCATCAGAAAGAAGCGAATTGATTCTATCCACAAGGATAGGAAGGGTGAAGGGTTCAGGTATTAATTCATCAACCTTTGCTTCATTCGCCTTCTTTTTTGCCTGTGGGGTTTCCTTGCTGGAGATTACCAGGAATTTCGTACTCCTGTGGAGCAGATTATCATCTTCCTTGATCAATTGACAAAGTTCGAAAACATCCGGATTCCTAAACTCGTCGCTTGCGATGACCATCTCAGCCGATTCTTCACGAAGAAGTTCGATAGCCTTACTTGTATCGTCAACGTCAAAGACTTTATGCCCAACGTTCTCAAGCGTTCGGCTCAATCTCGCAAGTGACTGACGGTCCTTGTATAGAAGCAGGATTTTTTTGTAAATCACGTCATCGATTTCCTGTCTTTGTCGTTCTTTTCAGTGCGATTCAAACCTCCATTCTCGGCGCGACGATAGAGTTCCACAACAAGATTAGCGAAATCGTTCCATGGTCCGTAACCCTTGTCGAGATACGTGATCCTTCTTCTTAAAATCATCTCTACCGCCTTCCTCCCTTCGGCAGTCTCGCCGTTTTCACCCTCTACAACCGCCTTGATTACTTTGCCTTCCTCAAAAAAAAGCAAAATCAGATCCTTTTTTAATTTTAAAGACAGCATGCCCGCAGGAACAAGTTTCACCATTGAAGAAATTATGCGTTCGGCGGTGTCCCGCTTTAATGCCCTGCCCAGAAAGAACGCCCCTAAGACCAGGACGATTACGGCCAAAGATGCAAGAATTATTAACAAGGGGCTCGCGGGTTCCGTCTTGCTGGTGCTAAGGGTTCCGACTTCCGGACGGGAATCGACGGTTTTCGAGGTCGTTTCAGGCGTCAGGACCGTTGTTGATGTATCTATTTCCGGGGAAAGGTTTTGAGATGTGATGGATTCTATCAATCCTTGCGCCCATTGATTTTCAGGGTCAAGCTTGATTATCTCATCCGCCTTCGAGCGGGCAACGCCGTAGTTCATTGCATCGAATGCGCTTTGAGCTTCACCCTTCAGTCTGGATATCTTTCTCTTTTTTATCTCCGCGCTCAGGCGTGCCGCTTGCGCTGCAGCATCCCTTGTGGAACCTGCGCTCTCATAGTAGTTCAGGGCGCGTTCAAGATTTCCAAGCTTTTCGTTACACACGGCTAGATTATAGTATATCTCTGCCTTATCCGATGAAGTCTTGAGCGCCTGCTCGTATGCAGGAATAGCCTTCTGGTACTGGCCTGTAAGGAAGTACTCATTTGCGTCGTCAAGAGCGTCGGCAAAAAGCAATGAAGCATAGACGAGCAGTGGAATAATGATAAGTCGCAGTCTTGAATGAGTCATTTCAAGTGTTATCCTATTGCTTGTGGTTGAAGAATCCGATTTCAACCGTATCGCCTGGGATAAGATTCAGCTTTATCTCGCGCGTACCGTACTGCGGGCTGACAAGATTAAACTTTACTTCGCCCGGATCAAACCGGTAAATTGATCCGTTTAAAGGGCTTTTCCGAACGCCATCCAGATACAATTCGCATAAAGGTGGTATAACCAAGTGTACGAAGGCGAACTGAAATGTGTCCTCTTCCACCAGGACGTATCGAAAGAAGGTAGTATCCGATGTCAAACAAAATGAATCTCCAACTTCCAACCCGATTGGACTTTTTGCCTTTATTGCGTGCCAGCCAAGCGGAAATGCCTCAAGGGAGAGAGGGCTCTCCCCCATGTAGCTTCCGTCTACGATTATCCCGGAGGAATCCGGATCGGTGATTATGGAGAGCGGAGCAATCATTGAATCTATCGAGCCGAACAACGCATTCCTGACAGTCTTCAGGTCTTCTCCTTCGTAAGCGAATGTTTTCCCGAACTGCCTGTCTATTCGTTCAACTTTCCAGTCAAGCTTGAAATAATTTTCGCCGATAATCTCGCAATCACCAGAGACCCTGAGTCCAAAGGAATCCAGAGGCATCTCATCCTGTCCGATATTGAGTTCGTATGGTTTCTGGAACCCTATCGTTCTCCACAAAAGCTTCGTAAGGTCGCTCGGCGATATTATTATACCCGGAGTGCCTTTTATGGTAAAATCCTCGACCTTTACGCGAAGAGACGCCTCGGCTCCTGCACCAAAAAAAACCGGAAAAGCAAGAAGTAGCGCTTTAAAAACTGACCCCGAGCTGGAGATTGAGCGGCTCAAGTTTTATTCCTTGTTCGTTTTTATCATTGACGATGCCGAATTCAAACTTCAAAACCAAGGGATCAACAGGATAGCAAGCCGTACCCACGGAAAGTCTTTGCCTTGAAATGTATGTTTTGGAGTTCAAATCCTCATAGCCAAGTATGTCGGCGCGAATCGCAGGCACAATGAAATCGGATACCTTGAAAGCGGCCTCAAGATAAGCCCCGCAAGTCCAGCTTTGATAGCCATCCCCTTGCTGATCTGCAAGATGATCGACGCCGACGACTATGGCGTCAAAAGCGCCTTTCGGGAAACTCAAAAGTCCTGCAACGTATTCGCTCCGAAGCTCAATGAGCCACAGCTTTGTAAAGGCATCGAGGCCGAATAGACCCAAGCTCAGGCTGTCGGCATTATCTCGGGCCCCGAAATATCCCGAAGCGCCGAACTCCCCCGCTTTTGACGAAACAAGCGTGATGCGTGCGCCAACCGCATTCGAATTATTGTTATCGGTCATCTGCCTGCTTGTCCTCAGGTCCGTGCCGTATCCAAGTCCGTTGCATATATAGAAAGAGGCGCTGAAGGTCTCATTTTTGCTGATTGTCTGCATCCACTGCAATCGGGCTCCCCAGTCCAGCCATGGCGTAGGTACGGCGTCAGTGCAGATCTCAGGTGTGCTGACAAGATTGTTGGTCGAAGGATTGAGAAGCTCGTTAAATGCCCCGAAAGGTATTGGAAACCGGCCCGCCTCGATGCGGAAAGCATTCAGGAAGGAATAATCAATCCAAGCAATAGGAGCCAATGGTTCCGAGGGCTGGTAATCAAGCCCGACCTCCGCATGAACGTTAGGAGCCAACTCGATGAGACCTGAAGCATGCAGATTGTACCTGCTGAAATCGAAGTAAGACTGGTTAAACTTGACCGATGTAGCCAAATGCCCGGAAGGAACTATAGTAAACCCGCTGACAGGTACGGCGAATACAAAAAGAATTACGAATACAATATTTTTCAAGCTTGCTCCTGCATGCCTAATCATTCCTCTCATCCTTTTAAAAACAGGAATCTCTGATGATAAAATCATGTCCTCCTCCTGTTTTTTCTCTTTTCTTATCAAGAATGATTCTAGGCAGTCTTTGAGCTTTGTCAAGTAGTTTGATATTGCTGGCGATGCTAAAATGCTGTCAAATCTAATTGTTTGACTTTTTCCGTACGCTGGATATCCTTGAACTAGTTAAGTTTTTACTGGAGGATTGGACTCATGAAAAGTATTTTTCTTCTATTTTATATGACTTCGTTTTTGTTTTCTTACGAGGATGTTTCTTTTTCAGCCCGAACGCTTGGTTTGGGCGGCGCCCAGACTTCACTCTCAGATGACGTTTTTTCATCTTTTATTAATCCAAGCCTGCCGGCACGGTGGACAAGATCAGAAATAGCACTATCCGGAGCTTTGACGTCGGGAAATGTTTTCTGGAGCTCAACTTATGCGCAGCCGGTTAAAGGATTGGGAACCGTTGGCGGAAATTTCTTTTACAGGAATTTCGAAGACTCAACTGTTCGCAGAATAGTCGATTCCGATGCGCGTTTCTTTCTTGCGGTACCCATAGGAAGATTTCTAAACATCGGAGCCGGGATTGGCGCTCACGGCAACGTAAAGGATACATCGGAAGAGGTTTCCGGTGCAAGCGGGCGTTTTGCATCTAACGCTTTTTTCACATTGGGGGTCTCGCTCGTTAACCTTAAGGGAGTGAATCTCGGACTATCTTTTATTGAGACCCCTGTTGATTTTTCCGGCTACCCTGTATCAAACTTCGGCGCGTCATGGAAGCACCACATGAAACCAACCTCTTTTGTCTCTTCCTTGATTCTGGCAGGTAATGTTGAAGCAAGAGAAAACGTAAAAATACATGCGGGAGTCGAGCCCTGGTTTTTGAAGGATTGCCTAGGTATAAGGGCAGGCTTTAGATATGGCTCCGACACAGTGTCCGGCTTTTCTCCCACTCTTGGTTTGACACTAAGAACCCGCCGGCTCGAAAAAACCGATTTTGAACTCCACTATGGTCTGGTTCTGAATTACGGTATGGATGCGAATTCCGGAGCGCTTCATCAGCTTTCTCTTGCGGTTCTATTTGGCGATGCACGCAAGGCTGAGAAGGACAGCATCCTTGCGGAGCAGACCGAGCGTGCAAGACGGCTCAGGGAGGAGGCCCTTGCCCGCGAGCGCGACAAGCTGCGTTCAGAGCTTGAGCTTATAAAGAACGAGCGCTCAACTCTTGAAAAGGAAAAAAAGGATATCGAGCGTCTCCGCAAGGAGAAACTCGACGCCATAAGCCGCTTGAAGGGCATCGAGATATCCGAAACGGACAGCCTTATCAGATTAACTCTTTTCGAACCAGCCCTCGCGTTCGATTCAATGACGGCGGATATACCATTCCCTCAGGGTTATAAGACGCTTTCCACAGTAGCTGCATTCCTTGCGAATTATCCAGGCAAAAGGATTCTAGTTGAAGTTCACACCGATAATACCCCTATTCCTGACGAGATGAAGGATACGTTCAGGGATCCGAAAGCGCTAACCGCGGTGCGAGCTGAGAATATAAGACGCTATTTGATTGAAGTCGAAAACATTGCCCCTTCCAGCATAACCGCCAGGGGGATGGGCGACACGAAGCCCATAGGCGATAATGCAGTCCCGGAAGAACGCGCGAGAAACCGACGCACGGAAATATCGATATTCAAGTAGGATTAGACTAGGAGTTTCTTGCTCGTAACAATAGAAAGGGCGGTTTCCTCTCAAGGAAGCCGCCCTATTTTTTGAGGAGGCATTGAAAGTAAATTCTCTAATAAGCTTGTGCGGCGCCTGCATTCTGAGCAGCCCTTATTGCCGCCTCGAGCTTCTCTATTAACTCTCTCTTCAGAACTTCCTTCTCTTTAGTGTTCAATTTCAGTTCCATTATTTTCTCCTTACCTACACTTAGACTAGCAATAAGCATGCCAGGTTGCCTGAACCTAAATAAGTTCCCTTTTTTTTTAACTTGACTGTAAATCGCAAATCGACTCAAGGCTTGCGTATTATCTTAAAAGATAATTGTCGATTGCATAATGGATATACTTGTCCGGGAATACTCACGAAGCTGCTCTATGATGGTGCTATCTAGTTCTTAATAACTCTGATGCGGCGTCAGGCGGATAATTCAACGAAGTCGTGTATCGGTCTCGGATTAGAACAGCTTAAGGCTTAGTACAACGCCTAGGAACACAATGGAGACCATCGACATGAGTTTGATAAGGATATTGAGGGCAGGCCCTGCCGCGTCCTTGAAAGGGTCTCCAACCGTATCGCCGACGACCCCGGCTTTGTGTGCTACGGATCCTTTTCCGCCGTGTTTTCCGGATTCGATGTGTTTCTTTGCATTATCCCAGGCTCCGCCCGAGTTCGCCATAAAGATTGCCATCGCGAATCCTGTAGTAATCGCGCCTACTAGGAGACCTGTCGCTCCCTCAAGACCAAGTATTATGCCAACTGCGATAGGCGCCACTATGGCTGATATCGCAGGAACTATCATCTCCTTTTGAGCAGCCGAAGTGCAAGTGCGGACCGTTCTTGCGTAATCAGGTTTTGCAGTGCCTTCCATAAGACCCTTGACGGTTGCGAACTGCTGGCGGACATCCTTGACAATAGACTGAGCGGCGCGTCCTATCGCTCTCATTATCAAAGCGCAGATTAGAAAAACAAGCATTGCGCCTATGAATATTCCGACGAGCAGCCTTGGATTCGTTAACGAAAGGTCAAGCGTAGCCCCTTTTATGGCAATCTCATCCCTGTATGCTACGACAAGTGCGAGAGCGGTCAATGCGGCAG
This sequence comes from bacterium, assembly GCA_012517375.1. NCBI lineage: Bacteria > bacterium. The sequence goes on from JAAYVC010000118.1 coordinate 18,395, forward strand.
AGCCGATTGCAAAGCCCTTGCCGGTTGCAGCGGTCGTGTTTCCGAGTGAGTCCAACGCGTCCGTCCGTTCTCTGACGAGCGGAGGAAGCCCGGACATCTGTGCGTTTCCCCCTGCGTTATCCGCGACTGGACCGTATGAGTCGGTTGCAAGAGTGATACCGAGTGTTGCGAGCATGCCAACAGCCGCTATACTCACACCATATAATCCCCTGTTGAAATCGGCTGCACCGCCTGAGAAGTAGAACGCTCCGAGAACGGCAGCCGCTACAACAACTATAGGAAGCGTAGTAGAAAGCATTCCTACGGAGAGTCCCTCTATGATCACGGTTGCAGGGCCTGTCTCAGCCGCTTTTGCTATGCCCCGTGTCGGTTTATAACTGTCCGACGTGAAATACTCGGTCAGAAAACCCACAACAACGCCCGCAACAAGCCCGCATAGAATAGCGAAATAAATGCCGTCGCCCGCCTTTCCCAAAACGAATCTACAAACAAAGAATGAGGCGACCGCCGTAATGATTGATGCGCCCCAGACCCCTCTTCGCAGCGCCCAGAGCAAAACTTTTTGCTCAGCTTTGTCGCCCGAGCGCACAAAGAAGTAGCTTATAATCGAGGACAGGAGCCCAACCACTGAGATGACGATAGGCAGAAGCACCATGCGTATGCTCATATCCGCCTTGAGTGAGCCGGCAATGCCTGCCGTAGCCGCGGTCGCAAGAGCCATTGTAGCGATTATGGAATCGGCGTAGCTTTCGTAAAGGTCGGCGCCCATTCCTGCCACGTCGCCGACGTTATCGCCTACGTTATCCGCTATCACGGCTGGATTTCGCGGGTCGTCTTCAGGTATGCCGGCTTCGACCTTGCCTACGAGGTCTGCGCCCACGTCGGCGGCTTTAGTGAATATGCCGCCCCCGACGCGTGCGAAAAGAGCCTGAAAACTAGCACCCATTCCGAAGTTAATCATCGTGGAAGTGATAATCGGAAGCCTGTCTTCTATGGGTTTAAACGCATAGAGCTTGTTCAGGATAAGGTACCAGATGGAAATATCAAGGAGTGCGAGTCCGACGACCATAAGGCCCATGAACATGCCCGAACTGAAAGCCACGCGCAGACCGGAGTTCAGATTCTCCTGGGCGGCATTTGCCGTTCGAGCCGAAGAAGCCGTTGCCACTTTCAAGCCCAGGAATCCTGAAAGAGCCGAGAAAAAACCTCCTGTAAGAAATGCGAAAGGCACAGGCTTGGGCAGAAGGTTAAATAAAAAAGCCAAAAGAAATAGAATAACGAAAACCGCTCCAAAGAAAATCGAAACCACCGCATACTGACGCTTGATGTATGCGGCTGCACCCTGACGCACGGCTTGGGCAATACCAACCATTACGGGCGATCCCTCTTTTCGTCTCACAATTCCCAAAACAAGAATCCCAGCAAATCCCAAAGCAATTGCCGCCCCTATTGGGGCGCTCAAAAACAAAAGTTCCATGCTATCAGCCTCCAAGTCCGGAATTGCAGAAAGTTTACATGCTTTAAGATTCAAGTTTACTTAAACTTAGGGTAAAGTCAACAAAAAAAAGCGCCGGCCAAAATTACATCCGGCGCTTTCCCTTTCTTTTATCTGCCCTCCGCGGAAATTATTAAATCCTGAAAGCGTAAGCTGCCCTGTAATCGCCTCCGTAATCACCGTCGCGGTTACCGTCTATTGGATTATCGTTTATATCCGTTATCCAGAGCTTAAAGGGAGAAGAACCAACCATTCTCACTATTACTTCTCCTTCTCCGTTTGGAAAGATGCTATCTACAGGCTGAGCGGACGTGAATTTAAGAGTCTGTCTATCGGGAAAGCTGATGCTGCCCTGGATTGAATCTGAGATGTTTGTTTTGACGAATAGAGTGGAGTTAAGGATCACCGAGCTTTCTTTTATTGGATCCGTGAAGTGATAGGTAAGAACCAGCTTTTGGTTCTCGACAGAAACAACTTTTGAGTCCTTTGGAGATTCGACGACCGAAAAACCTTTGCCGCCGCACGCGAGCCCGAACAGAAATACAACGGACACTCCTGTTATCAGGAAAAGTCTTGATGTACGCATTACGCCTCCTACTTTTCCTTATCTTTATTCTACCAAACGTGGATGAGCTGCTTTAAGGGGAAACCACTAGGTCAAACAAAGCACACTCACCCATCTACTAATAATTTAATCCAAAAACATCCTTTGTCAAGCTCTAAAAAGACTAGTTCTCAAATGAAAGCCTTAGGTAAGGAACCGTCTCCTTTTTTAGCCCGTCCAGGGCGTCCTCGAACTGACTGCCTGTACTGCGGTATTTAGACACGGTTCCGAAACCCCAGTTTCTTACCGCCGAACCGTTGCCTGTAAGCCACGATATCTCAACCAGCAGATTCTTTGTCGAATCGTAATCAAATGATGAGGAAAGATCGAAACCAAACCATGAATCCGTTGATGCGGGATAATCAATGGATGATGAAAAGAATACTAGTTCCGGCCCCCCTCCTTCGTAGTTCTTTTGAAAGTTCGCCTCGAGCTCCTCACGCTCGACCTCAATCATGTAGATCATGAGGTTGTTGAAAACTGCATTCGCGCTCATCGAAGGCATAAATGCAATCTTTTCTATCACACCGGATTTCATGATCTCGGAACCGTAGTACAATCCCTGCCACCTGTAGCTACCGTAGGAAGCTCCGTCAAACAAAGCGCTGTCCTCGACCGCTTTCTCTCCCACGATGACCTCCACACCGGAAGAAGCGCTTCTCGGGTAAACGGTTAGCACGATATCGCTCGAAGCCTTGTTTCCATGATTATCTGAGGCCTCGGCATTCACGGTTACATGCGATGTATCGTCGACTAGAGGCGCGGTCCAAACCGTTGTGTACGCGTCATCGATGTTGAACGTACCGGACTCTGCATGCCATTTCCAGTATAAAGGGTCTGCGTCCGGGTCATCCGAATCCGCTATCAGGAATACCTCGGAACCGGCCTTAACAGTGGTATCGGACGCTTCAATTACAGGAGTTGATGGCGGCTGGTTGGGCGTGCAGGCTGCAATTCCCGCCAGCGTGATCATTATTATAAGGAAAAAAGATGTACGGCTCATTCCTATCCTCCTTAGTTAAAAAGAACCGCAAGGATTATGCGCCTGTGCAACCGTTTGTCAAGAATTGTTCCTAAAGAAGGCCGGATCTTTCGACCCGGCCTTTAAGGTCTCTTATACGTCTAAGGGACGAGCCCTTTTGACATTCTTAATAGTCGCCGTATCCGCCGCCCGGCATGGGTGGCATTGGCTCCTTCTTCTCGGGCTTCTCGACAATCGCGCACTCGGTCGTCACCAGAAGTCCTGCAATGGATGCGGCATTCTGGAGCGCCGAACGCACGACCTTTGTCGGGTCAATGACGCCCGCTTTCATAAGGTCCTCGTATTCGAGCTTCTCGACGTTGAAGCCGAAATGGACGTCTTCGGCAGCCCTGACCTTCTCGACGACAATAGAACCATCTAGACCGGCATTGGTAACGAGCTGGCGAAGGGGCATCTCAATGACCTTCTTGATGATGTCGATGCCCGTCTTTTCGTCGCCCTTTGCCTTGTCGCGGACTTTGTCGAGAACCCTTGACGCGCGCATCAGTGCAACTCCGCCGCCGGGAACGACGCCTTCCTCAACGGCCGCGCGTGTCGCGTGGAGAGCATCCTCCATGCGGGCCTTCTTTTCCTTCATCTCGACTTCGGTTGCGGCGCCGACGTTGATTACTGCGACTCCGCCTGCCAGTTTTGCTAGACGTTCCTGAAGCTTCTCGCGGTCATAGTCGGACTTAGTTTCGTCGATTTGATGCTTTATCTGCTCGATGCGGGACTTGATGTCTTCTCGCTTGCCTGCGCCCTGACGGATGGTCGTGTTTTCTTTATCTACGCTTATGCGCTTTGCGGTTCCGAGATCGGAAAGCTGTACGTTTTCGAGCTTTATCCCGAGATCCTCGGAGATAAGCCTTCCTGCGGTGAGAACGGCTATATCCTCAAGCATGGCGCGGCGGCGCTCGCCGTAACCGGGGGCTTTCACGGCGCAAACGGAGATGGTTCCGCGAAGCTTGTTCACGGCAAGTGTGGCAAGAGCCTCGCCCTCTATATCCTCGGCGATAATAAGAAGGGGACGTCCTGTCTGGGCGGTTTTTTCGAGCAAGGGAAGCATCTCGCGGGCGTTTGAGACTTTCTTTTCATAGAGGAAGACGTATGCGTTTTCGAGTTCGGCGGTCATGTGTTCGGTATCGGTGACGAAATAGTTGGAGAGATATCCGCGATCGAACTGCATGCCCTCAACTAGTTCCAGATCGGTCTCCATCGATTTTGCTTCTTCTACGGTAATGACGCCGTCCTTGCCGACCTTGTCCATGGCGTCCGCTATCAGTTCGCCTATCTTGCGATCGTTGTTTGCAGAAATGGATGCGACATGGGCTATCTCGGTGCGGCCCTCGGGCTTCTTCGACATCTTCTTGAGTTCGCCGACTACAGCCTCTACAGCGATGTCGATGCCGCGCTTTAAGGCCATGGCATTGGCGCCTGCCGTTACGTTCTTCAGACCCTCGCGATAGATATGCTCCGCAAGGAGGGTCGCCGTGGTTGTGCCGTCGCCTGCGACGTCGGAAGTCTTTGATGCGACTTCCTTGACCATCTGTGCGCCCAGGTTCTCGAACTTATCCTCGAGTTCTATCTCTTTTGCAACGGTTACCCCGTCCTTTGTAATGGTCGGTGCGCCGAACTTTTTTTCAAACACAACGTTGCGGCCGCGAGGACCTAGAGTGACCTTAACGGCGTCGGAAAGGATGGTGGCGCCGCGCAGTATCGACCGGCGCGCGTCTTCGTCAAATCTAATCTCTTTTGATGGCATTCTTCCTCCTTAGTCCACAAGCGCCATTACATCGTCTTCTCTCATGAGAAGATATTCCTTGCCTTCTACCTTGATCTCAGTTCCGGCATACTTGTTGAAAAGAACGGTGTCGCCCTTCTTGAGTTCTAAGGGTATAAGCTTGCCGTTCTCGTCCTTCCGGCCCGGACCAACAGCGATGACGGTGCCCTTCTGGGGCTTTTCCTTTGCAGTGTCGGGGATTATTATCCCGCCGACCATCTCTTCCTCTTCTACGCGCTCGACGAGGATTCTATCCTGAAGCGGCTTTATCTTCATCGTTCAATCCTCCTTTGCAGTTGCAATGGATGTTTATTTAATAAATATTTTTACCCCGCAGAGGACATAAATTCACATAAGTCCCTGCGCACTTTTATTTTTGTGAGTTAATGATAGGCTTCCGAAATGCGAAACCTGCGGCATGGGCAGAGCAGGATTCGAACCTACGACCTCCTGCTTGTAAGGCAGGCGCTCTAGCCATCTGAGCTATCCGCCCAAGACACGTTTTTGAATTATAGTTAAAGAAAAGGCTACGTCAAGGCTACTATTTTAGCGTTCACGGAAATAGTTCTATTCCGTAACTTGCCTGTACCTAAAAGTTTCGATGTATTTTCGTAGGTAATTTACCTGCTTGACATGTTGCAGGCCTGTGCGTAGACTGCGGCATGAAACGAATTATTTATCCCCTCCTCCCCTTTACTCTTCTGATTGCCCTGGCTGCATGCCCGAAAGATCAGAAGAAGGATTCCAGAAAGATAGTCGTTGACGGCGAGATGGTCGAGCTTTACACTCCCGCGGACGGAGATACCTTCTCATGGGTCCTAATTACGGGACGAGCCGCAACCAAGCAGGGTTTTGTCCAGCTTGACCTCCAGGGCAACGATGCGTCGATGATAGCCCGCAGGGGCGTTACCCTCTCATCCAAGCTCCCGGATACAGCGGAGATAATGATGGTTATCGCGGTTCCCGAGGATAAAGCGCCCCAGGAAGCGCGGATAAGAGCGTACACAATGGCGATAGAACAGGCAGGCAAGACTGATGCGGCAACCATACCCGTATACGTCATTCCCGGATCGGAAGAAGCGCACGGTACAATACTCAGGTTTTATAACGCATTAGATACAGGCAACTTCGAGATTGCATACAAGCTTCTTTCACCAATGGGTCAGGGTTACCCCAATCTCTACGGTGGCGAAGCCGCTTTTGCTGCACGGCCTAAGATTGCGGAATTGAAGAATTGGAAAAAGGACGACGAGAGGCTTCGCGTCTTGAGAATGAAACCCGAAACCATGTACGACCTGCCCAAGGATAATCTATTCTGCTACAGGGCATGGGTTGAACATACTCTAGGCGAGCAGAAATCCGTAGAGGCCTATTACATCTTCCTTACTCGCCAGAGCGATGGCGCATTCCTCTTGTACAAGCCC
>JAAYVC010000119.1 GCA_012517375.1 bacterium
GAAATTCGCAGAAACATTAATAGGACTGAAAATGTTGGCTACGGCTCCGAATGTTTCAAGCATCCTTTCTTCAGGTGATTTTGCAGATTCTTTGACGATGGTATCCGAAGGTATGCTGTCAATCTTGAGAGTATCATCAACCCCTATGACGGTTCCAAGAGAATCCGATTCAGCTTGCTTAGCCGCCTTCTCTTCACGACGTTTTTGAGCATTTGCTTTCATACCGTTAAAAAGCCCCCTTAAATCGAATCCAGACCATGCAAGGTTTAAAGATCCGGAGTTAGTCAAGTTTCTATCATTTGGATATAGTACCTTACCGCTGTCATCAAGATTTCGATTCAGAACACCTTGAGAGTGGTCCTCCTTGAAATTGCTGTTCACGGTAACGCTCGGTCTTCCGAATGAATTAAAAGAAACGTTGGAAAGACCGGCGCTCAGACGCAAGTCCCTCACAAAGAAGTACTTCGAATCAAAAAGGGTATCCAGCTTGAGATTAGGGTTTTTCGCGCCGGATGCGTTAATAGCCCTTGTTTCAGAGATGTCTACGGATAAAGGAAGATATTTTACGGGAGAATAAGAAGTCCCTGCATTAAAAGTAATTGCGGCATTCTGGTTGAACAGGGTGTCATTCCACACATACGCAGAGTCGCTTCGAAAAACGGTCCTCGATAATCTGTTCTGGTCGGTTCTAATCAGCGATGATGAAAAACTTAGAGCGTTAGGAAAGTAGTTAATTTTTTCTTCACCAATCTTGAAAAATAAATCGGGACTCGAATTATATCTTAAGGAATAGCTCTGTGAGAACGAAGTGTCGGTGCTTAAACCCGCACTGCTTAAAGACGAACTTAAGTTGTAATCTGCCGAAGCCCTGACCGCATCAAGGGTATACTGCAAGAGACGGCTCTTGGATTGATTGTGTGACAAAGAAAAGCCAAGATTTTTTACGTTTGAATGCTGCTTGCGAAGTTCCTGTTCCTCGGTGGTCAGTATCTTGTCGGTTATTTCTCCCGAAAACCTGGGCAATGAATTATTATCAGTTATGCTTGCCGTTAGGGGAAGCTTAAAGTCTAATTTTTCAAGACCGAACTTCTCCAGATTCAAAGCACCAGAAACGTTAAAAGACTTATATGCTCCAGTCTGCCTGGCTCCTGGGGCGGATGATATGTTGATTCCAACGAATTTACCGTCACCTACAGAGAAACTACCGACCAATGAAGCAAGATCAGCAAAATTAAGTTTAGAACTAATTGCAACTGTGGAGCCAATATCTTTGAATGGCTCATCCAGCCTTATATCGTCAAGCCAGATTTCACCGGTTGTTGCAGCAGGTTGATTATCATTTATGACTCCTACCTCCATGTACGCTACAGAAGCAAAAGTGGGACGCCCCTTTACAAGCATCGTCGAATCTTGCGAATAAAAAACTCGTCTTGACGTATCTGCAAGCAGGGAATCCTTCAGCTCGACGAATCTTGCAAAATCAAGAGTGAATTCACGCCACAGCCCGTCCTGAGACTCCGGAGGCAGAACGCCGTTGGCAATTCTCTCCCGAAACTCATAATACGCAAGCGAATCAGTGCCCATCCGGATATAGAATCTTGGGTTATATTGATTGTTGTGAACGTAAACCCTCAACCTCTGGTATGCCCTGAAGTCCTGAGGCCGCTCATCAATTCTTGTTACCTTGGCCGCATGATTGGGACTTACGTTTTCATATCTTATACGAAGAGAGTTTTCGTCTTCCCTCTCCCCGGTCGACTTAATACCAAGCTTGAAAGGCGGCTTGTATTCTTTATCTTTGGAGCCTATCAAGTCGATGAAAACCTTTTCCGTAAGGGTGTCCACGAAGGACGAATCAACTGCCACTACTTCATTGTTCTTCCACTTACTGCCCACGAATTTCCAGGCGTAGAATCTTAATGCATTGCTTCCGGACATGCCTTCAAACCATATCCTGAACATTCCGATTTGATTAACGCTCGGGGTACCGAATTTCTTCAAAAAGCTTGTATCACCAAGCGGGATGCTGATCTTGATCCATCCGTTCTCCCCCAAAGTATCTACAAACTTGTCAAAGAACGTGTCGTTATCAAAATCAACCGTTAGTTCATAGTAATTGTTAAGTCTATCGAAACCGTCGCGCCTGAGATCTTCAGAGTCCATCCTTGAATTTCCTTCAGTTCCGTTCGGATTTGTATCCTTGTCGTAATCATCATTCCCATCGTCTCCTGCAACATTTGCAGTATCCGCTCCCATCACCCTGTCAAGACCGACATTGTAAGGCTCGTAATGTTCGTACTTAAGAGTCGAATCTTCGGTATCAAACTTTCCCAGACCGACTATTTGTTTGTGTGCGTTTAATCTCAACTCGTCTTCGTCAATCTTTGTTCCGTAATCAAAATGTATTACTCCCTCCTGATTAGCTTGAGGTTTCATAATAATCTCCAGGAACTGCGACTGGGAGATATCAAAAGTGTTGTACTCAAAGGCAGCTCCAAGCAGGCCTGTCCATCTGGTTTCACTTTCAGGTGCAAGAGTTAAATCGAGAGTTCTATCACTATACTCGCTTTTCAGTTTACTGGATTCCTTTCCGAATATATCCTTATCGGCATCAAAAGGTTCAGATGTTTTCCAGCCTGGCAAGTTCCTTGAATAGTTCATGGTATCCATTACAGTATCGATTGTACTATCGGCAACTATCGTCTTTCTCAAAGGAATGCTGGTTGGATGCCAGTATTCGTTACCAAGGGGTACGGAAAAACTCTCAAGGGTGCCTTGCTCAAAGTCTTCAACCCAGACGGCTGAGGATTTGTGCGTGTTAGGGTTTGGGATGGAAAGGGCTGAATTAATCAAAAGATTAAAGTTTGATTTTGCCTCGGTCGCAACAAGAGGCAGCTTATCAACAAGCCGGGTCAAAAAACCCAGTTCCCGTTCCATGGATGCGTCCAGCTCGGCAATCGTGTTTGAGAAAGGAGTATATCCGAGTATGGGTTTTGAGTCGCTTGAAAATGCCACATTCCGGAACATTAAGCTTGATCCGAGTTTTATCCCTTTAAGAGGCTCGCTCTGCGCCCTAAGGCCGAGAATAGCCCTGTTATTTAGAGAAAAGACCTCATCTCTTTCGAAAGTGATGTCTATCTTGTCGCCGATTTTAATGGGTGTCTTAAAGGTCAAGGCGCCCGAGTTTTCATCGAAAGTATATTCGGATTTATCTACCTCATTGCCGTTCTTTTTTACCTTTATGCTCTCCTTTTTGACCAAGAGTCCTAGATCGAAACTGGTTATATTAGATTTGTATTCGTAAGTAATCTTGAAGCTATTGAAGTTTTTCACTGTAACGCTGTCATAAATCTCTTCGATTTTTCTGCTCCCTAGGGAAGAATCGGCAAAAGGTCTATCTTTGTTGAAGATTATCATCCACAGCCTTTGCTCGTCTTGTGAAAGGGTGTGGGTTTCACCTTCCTTTTGTGTAAGCCCAAGGATATATGAATAATTAAGATTATTGGTATCTTTTGCAACCCAGTTGTTATTCTCATCACGAACTTGTACTGTGACAGTTACTTCCGCTAATGCTTCCTTTACAGGCATTGCGTAATGGTTCCGCAGCATGTTGTTCCAGCATCTGGATGTTGCGTAGTCATCTGTATTCCTTCCCCAGATCAACATTAAAACAGCCTTTCTCTGTTGTTCGTCTTCCCTGGAACCTAAAGGACCTGCTGTTTTAGTCGTACACGCCACAGCTAGAATATCATTATCGCCAAGATACGAATTCAGCTCGATAATGGAATTCAGGAGTCCGGAACCCGCATAGCGCACATAGTATTCGTTTTTATCCAACAAATAAAAGGTGCCGGTTTCCCTGTCAAAGCTTGTATCCGTCGCGATATTTTTGGGGTTAGGCATTGCCGTCCCATTCCACGAAGGCGAAAGCGCGGATTTATCCGAGGATCTGGTTTTATCCGTGGTATAAAACCAGAAGTCTGAAACAACCGAGTCCCCATTCTGAATGAGTGCATTTCTTAATGAATCATTGAAGATATAGAAGAATCTTTTTTTGACGAAATCCTGAGCGAATATCTCGCCACTCTGCAATTGCATCATGCCGGTGAAGCTTGAAGCGCCTGACTCGGTTTGCTCTTTAGCCCCCACGGCATACAAGTCAACAGATCCTAACTTGAACTGGCCGTTAACGCCGAACACGCCCTGCTGGGAGGGAAATTGTTGTCTTGAAGGAAAATTAAGAGCAATGTCGCCCGCATCAACCTTCTTTACAATCTCATCCTCGTCTCCTGTGTAGCCGATTCTGACCTTGTTGCTGTTCAAAAAATCACTGCTCGCCGTATTGTGATCGATAACGACCTCTGTTTTCCGGGCAATTGTACCTTTTACCGATACATTTATATCCTGCTTGAACTCCAAAGAGGTTGCTTCATTGGGATCATTACGTGCTTTATCGTCCCACACCTTCCAGGAAGGTCCAATGCTAATTTTGTCCTGTCCGCTGATACGGATATCGGTTTTCTCCTTGCCTATGGGGATATTGATGTCGGGTATGATTCCCGAAACGCTCGACTCCTCGGTTTGCGGGTATTTCTGCCTCATGTTTTCTTTTGTCTTCTCGATATAGAGATCCCGGCCAGCAGAGGCAAGATAATCGCTCAATGTTTTTACACTGTCGACTCCCATAAACAAGGAATCGAGCCATTTTTCGTAATATACAAGTCCCGCATCATAATCGACCCTGGTCTTAATCGAAAACCCCAGCTCAGCAGCCGATCCTTCCTGCGTCTGCGATAAAAGCATAAAAGCTAAAAACAAACTCATCTCTTACCCCGCATTCTTTTAATAGCTTCCAGAATTTTCACGGAAGTAAATCCAACATCCTCGAAAAGCTTCTCAACAGGGCCATGCTCAATAAAATAATCCGGCAGACCTATTCTTTCCAGACGAACTTGGATTTTTTTATCTTCAAGCCATTCAGCAACAGCCGCGCCGAATCCGCCAATAAGGGCATTTTCCTCCACCGTGATTATTCCGTGATGGGTGCGCGCTATACTTAGAAGGAGCCTTTCATCAAGAGGTTTGACGAACCTTGCATTTATTATAGTAGGATTGATTTTCGCTGAAGATTTTAAGGTCTTTTCTGCAAGTTCTACCCCTCTGCCTGCAGCCAGTATCGCCACCCCCTTTCCCCTTCGAAGAATTTCCCATGCGCCAACGGGGATTTTCTTCAATTCCTTGAAGGACTCTAACCCATTCACAGCCGAACGAGGATAGCGAATGGCAAAAGGCCCTTTCTCGTATTCTATTGCCGTGTACAGCAGGTTTCGAAGTTCGTGTTCGTCTTTCGGAGCAGCGACAACCATGTTGGGAATCATTCTGAGGTATGAAAGATCGAAGACGCCGTGATGGGTCGGTCCGTCCGCTCCGACAAGGCCAGCCCTGTCAATTGCAAATACAACAGGAAGGTTCTGAAGCGCGACATCGTGAATGATCTGATCAAAAGCGCGCTGAAGGAATGTCGAATACACTGCAAAAACGGGTCTCAATCCCTTAAGGGCTAAGCCTGCTGCAAATGTAACGCAATGCTCTTCAGTTATTCCGAAGTCGTAGAATCTAGCGGGGAATGAAGCCCTGTACAAATCGAGGCCGGTTCCAAGAGTCATTCCTGCCGTTATAGCAACTATACGTTCGTCCTTCTCAGCCATCTCGGCAAGTGTACAACCTGCAATCTCGGAATAGGTTTTTGTTTTGCTGGAGTTAACCTTACAGGTCTTTAAGTCATAAGGGCCAACGCCATGAAAGAGTTCAGGATTGTCAATGGCGCCTTTGAAACCGCGACCTTTCTGTGTTGCGACGTGCACAAGAACCGGTCCCTGAATCTCCTTAAGCCTTTGCAAGTAAAAAATGAGATCTTTAAGACTATGTCCCTCCAGAGGACCGAAGTAATGGAAACCGAGCGTCTCGAAAAAAGCGCCAGGAGTGAGTATCCCTTTAATTCCCCGTTCGATTCTTCGTGCCCAACCCCTGAGATATTCGCCTTTGGTTCTGAAAAAACGGCCTATGAAATTCCAAACTCTCGCTCTCAATCTTTGATAAAACCTTGTTGAGGTGATTCTGTTCAGGTATGCCGAAAGCGCGCCTGTATTACGCGCTATCGACATGGCATTGTCGTTAAGTATAACAACTATATTCGTCTGAGAGGTCCCTAGGTTGTTAAGCGCCTCAAAAGCCATCCCGGAGATTATAGAACCGTCGCCGATTACGGCGACGACTTTATAATCGCTGTTTTGTATGTCTCTGGCCTTGGCTAGTCCAAATGCCGCCGAAAGAGACGTACCTGCATGGCCGGTATCAAAGACATCGTATACGCTCTCCTGTCTTTTAGGAAACCCGCTTATACCCTTATATTGACGCAGAGTATCGAAACGATTGTTCCTGCCCGTCAAGAGCTTGTGCGTGTAGCATTGGTGACCTACATCCCATATTATCTTATCATCAGGCGCATTAAAAACGTAATGGATGGCAAGGGTTAATTCTACAGCTCCAAGGTTAGGAGCTACATGTCCTCCATTCCGGCTTGTTACTTCAAGTATTCTATCCCTTATCTCTCCGGCAAGCGCGTTCAATTCATCTATAGTCAATCCCTTGATATCGAACGGAGAATTTATTTTATCAAGAATCTTCATTTATTCCTCATCACCAAATGATCTGTAAACAGCGAAAGCGTATTCCATTTTTCCCCCAGATTCGAGAATATTCTTTTTGCACGTCTGGCATAACCTTTGGCCATTCTTTCGGAATATTCAAGACCGTATACAGAAGGGTACGTAAGCTTATTGTCTTCTGAATCCTTGCCGGGCGTTTTGCCCAAATCCTTTAATGAACTTCTAACGTCGAGAATGTCATCCATAATCTGAAAACCCATACCGGCAAGAACCCCAGCTCGATGGAGTTCCGAAAGCGTGGCTTCTTCGGCACGCCCGAGAATCGCTCCAATGCGTATTGAGAAAGAGATAAATAAGGCCGTCTTCCGCATATGAATATGACGCAGGAATTTTGCATTCGCTTCTCCCCCGTAAAGGTCGTCCGCTTGCCCAAGGGTAACACCAGAAGAACCGAGTATCTCAGTGAATTCTTTAAGCGCTCTAACTACATACTTACACGGAGCCCCTGAATGACAGACGAGTCCTAATCCATCTATCATCAGACCGTCACCTGCAAGAATAGCCATGCCCTCGCCGAACTTCTTATGGTTAGACAGCTTGCCTCTGCGGTAGTCATCATTATCCATAGCAGGAAGATCGTCGTGAATCAAGGTAAACGTGTGCACGTACTCAAGAGCGCATGCAGCAGGCATGATTTCTTCGTAAGCCAGGCCTCCTGCCGCTTCATAAGCCAGTATTGCAAGTATGGGGCGCAGTCTCTTGCCGCCTGCAAGAAGACTGTATCGCATGGCTTCGGTCAAAAAACTATTTTCTTGTGGTAATTGGGGTAAATAGTCTGGTAAAGCCGCCTCAATGAGTCGACGTTTTTCATCAATCAAAGCGACTAAATCCATTAATATATCCTCTCCTTATCCCCTGTTGATTCAAAAGAATTCATCATCTACAAGCAGGATACTATAAGACTCTCCTTTCCGCCGCTTGCACGACATTCGACAGCAGCATCGCAACTGTCATTGGCCCGACACCGCCGGGCACAGGCGTTATCGCGTAAACTTTATCTGAAATCAGCTCAAAGTCAACGTCTCCAACTATCTTCCAGCCCGAGGCGGTCTCCTCGGCGTTGATGCCTGCATCAATTACGACTTGGTTTTCGTGAACAAGATTCAAATCCACAAATCGAGCCTTGCCTATTGCGGCGACAAGGATATCGGCTTTTTTGGTGTATTGAGCCAAATCTCCGGAGCGTGAATGACAAACAGTAACCGTGGCATCGCAACCTTTGCTCATAAGAATCTGCGCCAGGGGCCAGCCCACTGCCTTGCCCCGGCCTGCGATTACTACGTGTTTACCTGCAAAAGGTATTTCGTATGCCTTGAGGAGTTCGGTTATTCCAGCTGGTGTTGCCGGAAGAAACGATGATTTGCCGAAAGCAAGGCGTCCGCGATTAGATGGGTTAAGGCAGTCAACATCCTTCGTAAGCTCTATTGCGCCCAAGATGCGCTCCTCATCAACGCCCTTTGGAAGGGGCAAGGTCACGATTATGGCGTGGACGGTATCGTCTTCATTGAGATTGAAAAGAGTGTCCAGAATCTCCGGTTCCTGGACACTGGCGTCTAGATTGATGGTCTTCGGAACGATGCCGATCCGCTCGCAGGCTTTCTTTTGTGAACGCTGATAGGAGAGCGAAGCTTCATCCGCACCTGCTGATAAAAAAGCAAGCGAAGGATTAATCTCATGCTCCTCGTAGAGGCTTTTTATTCTTGAAGAAAGAGATTCCTCCCTTTCCCTGGCTACCTTTTTGCCGTCAATAATCATCGCCACTAATAAATTCTAGCGATTATGAGGCTTATGTCAATGGGGCGTTCCATCGGGCCGACCTAAAGGTCGGCCCCTACGGTTTTGGATCAATTTAATGAGTTCTTCTGCATGACCTAAATAACCATCATTTTTAAGCCAATAAAAATCTTCATCTGCAGAAAAAATAAAACGGTGTGCGTATACTGCTGCCTCTAAAAAATTAATCACACCAACAAGTTCCTTGCTTATAGGACTCATAAAATGTTTTTCAAACGATCCGATCAATACAGCCTTTTTCGTTAAAGGAATTGAAACAGCCGTATTAATATGAGCTAACCCCGGAGGTTTGTTTGAAGGATTAGGAATTGTCCAATCAACCACTAAAGGATAATCTGAGCATATTAAATGACTTTCTTGGGTTTCGCAAAATGACCATTCTCTTTCCCATAGAATTTCAAATAGAGGTTTCAGCCTATCGCTCATTGTCTTTAAGTAGGCTTCTCGTTGTACCTTAATCGTGTATTTGCTTTCATCGAAAACTACCTCACGCATTTGCTCTTTACTGAAGTCTTTTCCTTCCTCACCCAATGCCCTATTTCTGAAAATTTGCCACCTCTCTTCTGACTGAGTCACTACATTTGTTATCGCTCTTATAATTTGTTTGGTCAACTCCTCGTTTTGCTTTTGAGACCACGGCGTTCTGATTTTAAATGCCGCAATGAACTGCATCAAGTAGGAATACTCGTCGGTATCTTTTGATGGAATCGTTTTGGTCTGTAAAATGCTTTCAATTATTTTGGATGCTTTATTATCCAGTTTTTGAAAAGTCTCTGTCTCAAGAAAATCTTCGTGTTCGGTTACCCCCTCCCAACGATACAAATCCTTCTCGCAAGCAACATTTTCTGTAGTAGTTGTAAATTTCTTACCCGTATCCAAGTCAAAAACCCATAACTTATCCTCTTTCTTCCCGGATGGCGTAAACCCTGCTAAATAGAATTGAGGTAAATAATGGTGGCGACGCGCCTGTTTCCTTTTTCCTTCTTCTGCCATACCCTTTCTCCCCCCTTATGGAGTAATAAAGACCCTTACCGAGTCTATGGCGATGCCTGAAAAAACACCGTAGCAGGTGTCGCCGTCCTGGGTTGCAAGATTAGCCTTGCCGCCGCTAAGACCGAACTTAACGTAATTTGCATATTCGGTTCCGTATGCGTTTATACGAATGACGTACTCCCGGTTGTAAACCCATGGAATTGCGGCACGTTCCTGGAAGAATGCGTAGCTTGTATCGATTGTGAAAGATGGAATGAAAAGAAACGGTGGAAAAGAATCGTACATCGAAGTATCGACATTCGGCACGCATTGAAGAGTGTAAAGCCCGACGTTTAAACAGTTGTTCCACGTAATGAGATGAGGATTGGCTAGCTCATTTGCTATGGAGAGGGTGTCTTCATCCTTAGGCCAGGAAAGGCTTATTTGCGACGGCATCTTCGTCTCACCCGTTACAGTATCTCCCCAGGGAAGTGAAACTTCCAATTTGTAGAGGGTCGTATCGTTTAACTTGGGATGTAACAACGCGTAATAGTGTCCTTCAGTGTATTTTCTCCAGTAATTCGAATCGGGATCAAAGAAACTATCAACGAATACATAACTGGAATTACCCGGTATGATTCTCACTAATGCATCCCTAACGCCCCACACATTTACGGTATCCTTGATATCCCAGCTTCTATCAACCCTTATCCGTTGGCTGTATGAAACATTTGGGGAATCGTTATCAATCTTCATTAACGCGAATATATCCGGTTCAGGTTCAAACTTCTGGACAATCTGTCCCTCGCACCCAAGGATCAGGACGACAAATGGGACTAGTAGCAACATTTTTTTCATTAAAACCTCGCTTCCAGGCCTACCGAAGGAAAGATAGGTATCATATTAACCGCTTGTTGAACCGGAGGTTCGGAATCCATATCATAATAATAAAGCATAACGTTCTTCTGATTATATACATTTATAACGTCTGCGCGAGCAGTAAGAGACCCCCATTTAAATTGCCAGGTTTTTGATGCACCTATATCTAAGCGATGGTATGCAGGAAACCGCAGAGTGTTTCTATCGGACTCTATTGTAAACCAATTGTATACCCACTTTTGGTAAAATGGGTCCCAGTAATATATCCTCACTCTTCCAAGCGTTCCGGCATAGGGCATGCCGGTTGCGAACGTCCACTTTGCACTAACGTTCCACTTGCTTCCGAGATCGTAGTTGGCGACTATATTGAAGCTGTGGCGGCGATCGAAGGATGTGTAGAACTCAAGAGTGTCGGATATAAAGCGGCTGAACCCGAGCGAGTACGATATCCAGCCCGTAAGCTTTCCCGTAAGCTTTTCGACGCTGAAATCGGCTCCGTACGAACGACCTTTCCCCGCCTCAAACATGCTTTCGTCAACGTCTTTGATGTTTATAGCCGTCTCGTTGAAAGCAAGCAAGTAAGGGTAGTATTTATAATAAGGCTCGAACCTGATTCTAGAACCGTCCTTGAACATGTGTTCGTAGCCGGCGATAAAGTGGATGGATTGCTGAGGTTCATACCTTCCGAATACGGGTATCCAGAAATTCGTAGGAATACGGCCGCCCTGCGGGAGAATCATCGCGATATTCTGATGGTAGTTACCAAGTGAGAGATTAACTGCGTCATCCGCGGTCAGAAAATATTTTGCCGAGAGCCGGAGTTCGGGTTCGGGATCGAGTCTAATCAAAGTATCCACACCAAGAACTTCATCGGTAATAGAATCCTTGAGCGTGTCCGGGTAAAGCGCATAATACATGGAGAACCTTGTGCCTGCTTCAAAAAGAAAGAGCGGCGAGGGCTTCCAGCGCCAGGTAACATAACCCGCACCGTATAGAGGCCTGCCGTCAATGTTGTATACGGCAAAAGGATCGGCATCTGTTTTATAGATAAATTTATATGCGCTTGCCTCAGCCCCGAATTCAAAAGTCGACTTCTCTGCCGCTCTCGTCATCGAGGCTTTAAGCGTGATGTCATCGATGCTGTTAAACTGATCCAGAAGATCGCTTATGTGCATTGATGCGTTATAATGAGTCCAGCCCAGCCAGAGCTTGGATACCCATGGATCGCGAAGCTGCTGAATCCAGCGTGCTGTTGCCAGATAGTTTTCCCATCCTAGGTCAAGAGGTATATCCTGCACTCCAAGGTTAAGGTTGTCTCTTGTGTAAAACAAAGTGGTTTCGAATCTTGTTCGCGGCGTTGGACGCCAGCTACCAATAGCGTGGATGTCGGCGAATTGATAGGGAAAGTTGATTCCGAATAGCGGTATTATTTTATCGAAGTACGTAAAACGAGCGGTGGCAAGCCCGCCTATTTTGCCCGAGTTCGCCCATATTGCACCCTCGGTGGCAAGAAGACTTGAGGAAACATATCCTCCGAATTTTTCCGGTTCAGCACTCTCCACCGATAGAACAGACGACAACCTGTTTCCATATCGGGAAGGAAATCCGCCGGTCAAGAACTCCACATTATCGACCGCATCAAGCATGAAAGTCGAGAAGAAACCTCCCAGGTGGAAGGGATTGTATAAAACCATATTATCGAGAAGAACGAGATTCTGATCAGGACTTCCTCCTCTCACGTAGAGAGCGGTTGTGAAATCACTCGTAAAAGTTACTCCTGGAAGAGTAAGAAGGGTTCTGAAAAGGTCCTTCTCCCCCATTGCTGGAGAACGCTTAATCGCATCGCGGTTGATGCGAAATGAAGAGGATGTCACCTCGTTCTCGAACTCGGTTCTTCGTCCGCTTATCTCGACTTGAGGAAGACCAATTGGCGAAAGCTCAAGGGTAGCATTCTCGCGAATTCGTGAATCCTTTTTTAAGATAACGGTTCGTGTTTGTTCTTTATACCCAAGCATGGAAAAAACCAGTTTATATGAACCTTCCGGAATGCGTTCAATACTGTAGAAACCATCCTGGTCAACATTTGCCCCGAATTGGGTTCCGTCAAGATAAACATTGCAACCCACAACGGCCTGCCGGGATTCTGCATCTATCACTCTGCCCTCGATTGTCGCATTCAAAAGAAATAATGCAAATTCAAACACTAATACCTTCTCTTTCTAAATTCATGAGGTTTGACAACCTACTGCACAGGTCTATAATTAGCACATTATGCTTACAGACGACATCCTAGTCAAGAAGGTTGCCCTGAAAGAAGGCGTACCCGAGCAGTTCGTATCTCAGGCCTTTTCAGATGGTTGTGTCGTTATTCCCTATAACAAGAAAAGACCAAGGGAGATTGAACCTTCGGGAATCGGCAAAGGTCTAAGAACCAAGGTCAACGCTAACCTCGGAACTTCCCCCTCCATCGCTGATCTGAATATGGAGAAATCAAAACTAAAGGCAGCCATTGAAGCTGGTGCGGATACAGTAATGGACCTTTCGACCGGCGGAGATATCAACGAAACAAGACGAATGATAATCAAGGAATCGTCTGTGCCGGTAGGAACGGTGCCAATCTATCAGGCTGCCTGCGATGCACCCAAGTCAGGCAAATCCTTTCTTGAGCTTTCCGTGGATGAGATATTTGATGCCGTTCGCACTCATCTTGAAGATGGTGTCGATTTTCTGACAATACATACAGGACTCACAACTTCAGGTATCGAGAGACTGAGGAACCGCAAGCGTCTTGCCGGAATAGTAAGCCGCGGCGGCTCGATGATGGCTCAATGGATGATTCGTAACAACAAGGAGAATCCATTTGCTGAGCATTTTGACCGTCTCTTGGAGTTAATGAAGGAGTTCGGAGCATGTCTTAGCCTTGGCGACGGCTTGAGACCGGGTTCTCTTGCGGACGCATCGGACAGCGCGCAGATACAGGAACTCTTGATCATAGGCGAACAGATAGCCCGTGCAAGAAAAGCCGGCGTCCAGGCAATGGTGGAGGGACCGGGTCATCTTCCAATAAACAAGATTGAGATGAACATGAAACTCGAAAAGGAAATATGCCACGAAGCACCATTTTACGTGCTTGGCCCTCTTGTCACGGATGTCGCTCCCGGATACGACCATATAGTCTCTGCTATAGGCGGCGCTCTGGCAGGCATGCATGGAGCGGATTTTCTTTGCTACGTAACGCCTTCAGAACACCTGGGCCTTCCTGATATCGAAGACGTAAGAGTCGGAACGATTGTATCGAAGATAGCCGCTCATGTAGCAGATATCGCCAAGTATCCAGAAAAAGCAAGACAATGGGACGATAAACTGTCGACATTAAGAGAATCACTGAAATGGGATGAAATGATAGCTGCAGCTCTTGATCCGGCAGAAGCAAGGAGGAAATTCGGAACCTACCCAAGAGAGAACGAAGATGTGTGTACAATGTGCGGAGAATTTTGTGCAATGAAACGCTCCAAGGAGGTTTTTGGTGAATAAGTACCGCTTGTTTACCCCAGGTCCTGTTGAGGTCGAACAGGACATTCTCGAAGAACATGGGAAAAGATTTCCTTATCATCGCGAAAGCACATTCGCGGCAGTTCTTGAAAGACTTGCTGCCGATTTTAAGGAAATTGTATTCGCAAAAGATTCGAGGTTTTTCTTTTTTACGTCCTCCGGAACAGGCGGAATGGAGGCGTCACTCGTAAATCTTTTCTCGGAAGGAGATGAAGTACTTATAGCAAGCATCGGGAACTTTGGCCAGCGCTGGAAGGAGCTTTCAGATATCTTCAGGCTTAAACCTACATACATCGAATTCGAGTTCGGGGATACGGTAGATCCAACCAGGGTTGAAGAAGCACTTAAAAAGAATTCCAAAATCAAAGCCGTTCTTGCAACATTCACTGAAACTTCCACAGGTGCGCGTAACGATGTTAAAACCCTCGGAGAGGTAATCCAGAAGTACGATAAGGTTTTCGTGCTCGATGCGATTGCAGGGCTTGTAGCGGACGAACTCTACGCGGACGACTGGCATGTAGATGTTGTAATCGGCGGTTCACAAAAAGCCTTTGGAGCGCCCCCGGGTATATCGATAGTAACCGTGAACGAAAGGGCATGGAAATTGGTTGAAACATCCTCAATGCCCAAATACTACTTCAACATGCAGATAGCGGAGAAATTCCGCGTTCAGAACTTTACCCCCTGGACCCCTGCCATAACAGTAGCGATGTCGCTCGCGCTTGTAGCAAAAAAACTGAAGGAAAAAGGCATCCAGAATGTCTGGAATGAGTACAAACACTGGGCAGGACTCTTCCGCGAGAAGGCAGGTGCAATGGGATTTGATTTTATGCCCAAAAAACCATCGAATGCCTTATCCGTAATCAAGATGCCTGAAGGAGTAGACAGCACGCCAATACTTAAAGAAATAAAGGAACAGGAAGGCATTCTCTTCGCAAACGGACAAGCTCATCTTAAAGGAAAACTCATACGCTTTGGCCACATGGGTCACGCTAACGAGGCGGATACATTAAAAGCTCTCGAAGTTCTTGAGAGACGGGCTCTTCCAAAAATATTGAAAGGATAAATATGAGTAAAGGAAGGATTTTTTCAGGGATACAACCCTCTGGCCGACTCCACATCGGCAATTATCTTGGAGCCATTAAACAATTCATCCCTCTTCAGGATGAATACGAATGCATCTTCGGGATTGTTGATTTGCATGCAATGACTGAGAAGTACGACGTCGAAGAACTGCCGAACCGGATAGTCAACGCAGCAGTAAATTATCTCGCATGCGGACTCGATCCGAAGAAAGCTACGTTGATGCTTCAATCGGGTGTCATGGAACATTCCGAATTGGCGTGGATACTTGCTACGGTAACCCCACTTGCATGGATTCAGCGTGTTCCCACATTCAAGGAAAAGGCGAAACAGCAGCCGGATAACGTCAACATGGGATTGTTTAACTATCCCATACTGATGGCAGCAGATATTCTTGTTTATAAATCGGTAGCCGTTCCCGTTGGAGAAGACCAGCGTGCCCATCTTGAGTTAACCAGGGAAATAGCTCGTGCATTCAACGCCAAGTTCGGCGATTTCTTTCCCGAGCCTAAAGAACTTATAAGCAGCGATGA
The DNA here is from genome assembly GCA_012517375.1 of bacterium. Classification (NCBI taxonomy): domain Bacteria; species bacterium. The sequence goes on from JAAYVC010000119.1 coordinate 15,542, forward strand.
GGCAAAAGTATTAGGGCTTGACGGAAAAAATAAGATGTCCAAAAGCCTTGATAACTGCATCTATCTTGACGACGATCCGGACGCGATAAGCTTCAAGATATCCAAACAGGGTGTTACCGATCCTGCGAGAGTGAAAAAGACAGATCCAGGCGACCCTGATAAGTGCAATATGTTCACCTGGCACAAATTCTTCTCGTCAATAGAAGAACAGAATACTTGCTCAGACAAGTGCCGCGATGCCGCATTCGGATGCCTTGACTGCAAAAAGATACTTATTGAAAATATCGTCAATCATTTGACTCCGATTCAAAAACGTCAGCGCGATTTGATGGATAATACCGACAACGTTCGAAAGATAATCAAAAAAGGCACTGAAAAAGCACTCGATATTGCTGCAGATGTAATGAAGGAAGTACGCAAGATAACCGGAATGACGTTTCTTCCTAATTAAGAATCTTATCTAATAACGGGCCCCGCATAAAGAGTGCGGGGTCCGTTACATTTATCTGGATTTGTTTTATATGCCCTTGAATTCTCCGTCTCCCGGAGGATCGCTCTTAGCCCATGTTTTGCCAAAGCATATTCCCCTGAAGTAAAATGTGCCAGTCCAGGCTCCTGCATAATCGCCGCCGAATCGACCTTTTCCAGTTACTCCGCCTGGAATCTCTGCTGTAGCAGCTCCTTTTATGGTTCCTGAATGCTCGTCATCGTACCACCATTTACCTTCAAACAGACCTGTTTCCATATCGTAGTATATCTCGAACTTCTGCCATGCTCCCGTGCCTTCTCCGGACCACGAGACGTACATAATGTTATCGTCTACTGGTGCAATGCGCGTTTTCCCTACGGGATCCGAAGACGCTGCCAGTAGCAATCCTGCAGTTGTTGTTAAAAAAGCAGTCATTATTTTCTTCATTTTTCCTCCTAGGTTAAATAAAGACAAAGAAATTATACGATTTTACGCAAAAAGTCAATACCTTTTTGTGTAAAATCAATCAGTTGTTTGGGGGAATGGAAATTTTTAACTACGAACGAAGTGGTCGTAACCTTTAGCGGGGAGTGGTAATAGTGTTCCGTTAGCTTCAAGGAATAGCCCCTCCCCTTCCTCTGCTATGCCGATGCGATGAACCAAAGTATCTTCGATCTCATCAGGTAGTTGTCTTGGTGAAGAAAAAAGCAGTTCGTAGTCCTCGCCGGCATTGAGAATGAGTGAATCCGTTGCCGATCCCGTACCAAGAGAAAATTTTTTGACCTCTGGATGCAATGGCAAAAGACTGCTTTCAATGATGATTTTTACTTTGCTCATGCGAGCAAGTCTGGTCGCATCGGTAGATAATCCATCGGATGTATCTATACATGAGTTTGCATAATCGCTTATACCTAAACCAAGACGAATCAGGGGTTTAGGCCTAAGGTGTTTCTTTTTTGCTTCATCGAAACCTTCAAGACCTTGAGAAAGGGCATGTTGACCTACAGCCGATAAGCCCGGATAACCTGAAAGATAAATTAAATCCCCCGCTCTTGCACCTGAACGCATGAGCGGTTTCGAAGACTGTCCTATCGCTGTAAGGCTGAGTATGAGATTCTCGGAAGCTACAGTATCGCCTCCTGCAATCTGGGCTCCAACATCTGCACAAACTTCCTCCATTCCATTATAAAGCTCTTTGAGTTCAGAAATATCTAGAGCCTTTGAGCAGAAAAGATTCACAAGAAGGCATATAGGTTCTGCTCCCATGGCAGCAATATCGGATAGAGTTGCAGCTGCGCATTTATATCCTGCGTCAAAGTGTGAAAAATAGTTAAGTGAAAAATGAACACCGTCTTCGTAAGCATCTGAAGTGACTACGTAGCCGTTCTCCAGGATAAGAGCATCGTCACCAATACCTGTTTTAACTTTGAGATTCTTATGCTTAATCCACGAAGGAAGCGCTTTTAGAAAACCTTCCTCGCCGATATCTTCAAGCCTGGACATCGGCAAGCGATTCACGGACGAGTTCGGATCGTTTAACGTCCCTTTTCTCCGGCGCCATATCCTCAGCGTAATAGAATTGAAGATTGGCGGGTTTCGTGAGAATCATCAGTTTGTTGAGCTTGGCGATACTCAAGTTCGGAATCTTTTCCCATCCAAGTCTCAGGGTAGAAAGAAGATTAAACGTTTCCTCGCTCGTCAAAGTTCTCGCATATTTAAGAATACCCAGCGAACGATAGACCTTGTCAAGGATATAGTTACCCATCTTAGTATCCAGGTATTCTCGCGCATCCTTTTCGTAGTTGATAAGCTGATGTGCCGTCTTCGTCAATGTCTCAACTATCTCCTCTTCGCTCTGCCCGAGTGTTTTCTGATTCGATATCTGGAAAAGATATCCCTTAGTCTCCGTTCCTTCGCCGTAGGTTCCTCTAACGAGAAGCCCTAACTGCAACACACCACGTAAAACACGGTCTATTTCCTTCGTTAAGACGATACCCGGAAGATGAATCAATACAGAAGCTCTCATTCCCGTACCGACATTTGTGGGACATGCCGTAAGAAAGCCGTAACGTTCGTTGTATGCGAAGGGCAAAGAGACTGCAATTGATTCTTCAATCTTTTTTATCTTCTGCCACAAATCAACAAGAGCGAGTCCGGACGCAAACATCTGCATACGGATGTGATCCTCCTCGTTAACCATAAGACTGAAATCCTCTCCCGATGTTGCGTAGAAACCCCGCTGTGTCTGGCTATGAACAAAATCCGGTGAAACCAAGTGTCTTTCCATTAGAAATTCGGCTTCCATCGGCGAAAGATCTTCAAACTTCACAATGCCCTTGCCGTTCGAAAGCAGGGAAGCCGCAAGCGCTTTGTTGACGTGATCGAGAAGTTCAATCTGTTCTTTAACAGAAGCCTTAAGGAGAAAAGGTATTCCATCTATATTACGGGCAAGCCTTATCCTTGAACTCATTACAATGCCGGCCTCCATCCCCTCTCCCCTAAGCCATTTTCCTGTCTCTTTTGGATCAAGGCCCGTTTTCATATTTCCTCATGTCATCTCTTATTCGAGCTGCCTTTTCGTACTCCTCTTCCTGTATAGCTCTGGCAAGTTCCTTACGCAGTCTCTTGAGTTCCACCTCTTTGAAAACCAATGAAGTCTCGTGTGAAGACCGGGCTCTTTGCCCGACATGCTGCGTGGACCCTTGAACCCTTGAGATAAGCTTTTCAATTCTCTCGCCAAAACTCTGATAGCAAGCCGAACAGCCTAGCCTGCCTTTTCCCTTAAAATCCGACCAGCTTGTACCGCATGAATTGCATACTACCTCTTCTTCGCCTTCTTGTTTCTCTTTCAAAGCATCTGAGAAAATCTCGGCAATAGGTTTTTCTTTTTGAACCAGATAACCTTTTTTCGCGGCACAAGCCTTGCATAAATGCTTTTCCTGGAGAACACCCTGTGTGTTCACCTCCGTAACAAGCACCTCGGATTCATTCTCGTGGCAGTCTTCGCAGAGCATTACATCCTTCCGTCAATGAGATCGAAATGCTTATCCGTGTATTTCTTTATCATGGGGTCGTGCGAAACTATAACGAACGCAACGTTCTTTTTCCGGTTAAGAGAAGCGAAAATGTCAAGGACACCCTTCGATGTTTCTACATCGAGGTTACCCGTCGGCTCATCGGCAAGAACAAGCCGTGGGCCGTGAACGAGCGCACGGGCGACAGCGATGCGCTGCTTTTCTCCTCCTGACAGTTTAATCGGAAGAAAATCCTTTCGTTCGGCAAGCCCAACCTCCTCCAACAAGTCAGCCGCTTTACTAAAGGCATCCGAATCCTTCATGCCTGCGACAAGCATGGGTAAAGCCACATTTTCGAGCGCTGAAAACTCCGGAAGAAGATGATGAAACTGAAATACAAAACCAATCTCTTTATTGCGGAACATGGCGAGATCGTTGTCGTTCATCTGAAATATATCTTTGCCGTCGAATAGAAGCTTCCCATCGGTAGGCCTGTCAAGCCCTCCAAGAAGATGCAGGAACGTGCTCTTGCCGGAACCAGAAGGCCCAAAGATGGATACCGCCTGGCCTCGAGAAAGCTTAAGGCTCGCGTCTTTAAGCGCCTCCACCCTGTCTCCGTCGTCTACGTATGTTTTCTTGAGATTATAGGCTTCTACGAGATAATCACTCATAACGTATTGCCTCCACTGGATCTAGTTTTGCAGCGCGAAATGCAGGGTAAATAGTGGCGATGAAGGATATCAGAAGTGCGGCGGCAGCGATTAGAACAATGTCAAGCAACTGGACCTTTACGGGAACCGTGTCGATATACCATACTTCTGAAGGTAGCTTGATTATCTTGAAATGATCGACAAACCAGGATACGAGAACCCCGAAAAGAGTTCCAAGGAATGTTCCTACTATGCCGATAAGAAGTCCGAACCAAGTAAAAACCCGCATGATTCCCCGGGAAGTCATACCTATAGCCCTCAGTATGCCTATCTCGCGCGTCTTTCTCATAACGGTCATGATAAGCGTAGCTACAATGTTGAAAGCCGCAACTAAAATTATCAGAGCAAGAACAATGAAAACAACGACCTTCTGCATCTTCAGAGCTGAGAAAAGGTTCTTATTCTCAAGAAGCCAGTCTATAGGCGTATAAGGATAGCCTATATCGGCTCTTATTTTCTGCGACACTTTCTGGGAAAGAAGCGGATCTTTCAGTTTTATGTCGATATTAGTTATCCGGTCGCCGTATCCGAAAAGCTGCTGGGCGTCCCGGATGTCTATGAAAACCATTGCCATATTGTAATCATAGAAGCCTGCATCGAAAATGCCCCTGATAACGTAATTCTTTACTATTGGTATGGGACCTACTGGCGTTATGACGGTATTCTCAGGAGATGCGATCACGACGGTGTCCCCGACCTTGACGCGCAGATTCTGCGCCAGCTGCTGACCTATTACAATCCCTTTGTTCCGAAACGACCATTCTCCTTCAAGAGGGTAAGAGGGATTTGTGATGCTGGAGGTTCGCTTAAGCATCTCAAGATCAACACCCCTTAAAAGGATCCCTTCGCCGCCGAACTTTGACTGCACAAGGGTCCTTCGCATCAAAGTGGGCGCTATGCCTGCAATCTCCCTCATCTTGTATAGCTTATCAGATACAGTCTTGAACTCATCAGCCGTTATCGGATTTGAATAAAACTTCTGAATAGTTATATGCGGCGCCACTCCGGCGATACGGTCCTTGAGCTCACCGTTGAATCCGTTAAGAACGGATAACGCGATAATCAAAGCGGCAACGCCGACGAATACGCCTGCTATAGATATCACGGAGATAAGCCCGTAGAAACCTTCGCCTTTCCGGCGCTGACGCAAATAACGCCTGGCGATAAACAGATTAACGTTCAATTCTAATCCTCCCTGAGTTGAGGAAATATTATTACTTCGCGGATGGATGCGCGGTCAGCAAAAAGCATGACCATTCTATCTAATCCAAGGCCCAGTCCGCCGGTTGGAGGCATTCCCTGCTCAAGAACAGAGAGAAAGTCCTCGTCTAAAACTGCGAATTCTTCGCGCTTTGCAACCTGTTCCTCAAAGCGCTTGCGCTGCTCCACAGGATCATTAAGCTCTGAGAAAGCGTTGCCGAACTCCATTCCTGCTATGACGGGTTCAAATCGTTCGACGATTTGAGGATTCTCTCTGTGAACCTTGGCAAGCGGAGAAATAATCTTGGGGTGGTTCATCACAAAAGCAGGACCGTGAAGGTGATCCTGAATCATTCCGGAAAAAAGCTTATCAAGCATCTTGCCGAAAGGGGTGTTGTCCGTTATCTCGATGCCGTGTTTTTTGCATTCCGCCCGCATCTCTTTTTCGCCTAAAGCAAGAGGATCTATGCCTGTCTTCTCTTTTAACGCAGGAATAAAATCTATACGCTCCCATGGCTTCGAGAAATCGTATTCCTTTCCTTGCCAGATTATCTTATCCGTGTCCTTTAGTTCAAAAGCGATGAAACGGAAAAGCTCCTCAACCATTATCATCACGCGATGATAATCGACATAAGCTTCATAAGATTCGAAACCTGTAAACTCAGGGTTATGCGAACGGTCAAGACCCTCGTTGCGGAAGTTTTTTCCTATCTCGAAAACCTTTTCGTAACCGCCAACAATCAGGCGCTTAAGGTAAAGTTCAGTGGCAATGCGAAGATAGTAATCGCGATCCAGAGCGTTGTAATGAGTTACAAAAGGCTCTGCTGCTGCGCCTCCGTATAGAGGTTGAAGGGTGGGGGTTTCGACTTCAAGAAAACCCCTTTCAGTAAAAAACCGGCGTACAAGACCGATGACCTTTGAGCGGATGCGGAAAACTTCCCGGGTATCATCGCCTGAAAGCAGGTCAAGATGGCGGTAGCGAAGACGCAGCTCAGTATCCTGAAGTCCGTGAAACTTCTCGGGTAATGCGGCAAGTGATTTGGCGAGCATCGAGAAGCTTTTGACGTGAACGCTCGGCTCGCCGGTTTTAGTCCTGAATAAAGGACCTTCCACGCCAACAAAATCTCCAAGGTCTATCCTATCAAGGATGGCGAAGTTCTCCTCGCCTACTTCGTCTTTACGGATGTAAAGCTGAATCTTTCCTTGCTCGTCTCTCAGATCAAAAAAGGCCGTTTTCCCGAAATCCCTGCGCGTAAAAAGTCTTCCTGCTACTTTTATAGTTGCCTGAGACTCAGAAAGCTTTTCAAAATCTGCGAGCGCCTGACCTATGGTGTGTGTGCGTTCGAAGGAGTATGGATAAGGCTCGACACCTTTCTCGTACAACTCGTTCAGTTTTCTAATTCTGTTTTCTCTTTCATTCTGGGAATTCATTAAATGAATGATAGTCATCATAACCCGTAAGTCAAGGAAGACCGGTATTGACAAGTCTTGATTCAGGACTATCTTTATCGAGAATCCATTCAAGGAGGAAGCATGAAACGTTTTGTGGTACCTGCAGCAGCCCTGGGAATTCTATTTTTCTCGCTTTCAGGATGCGACATCTTTAAGGGCGTCAACAAGATTTCCTATCCGATGATCTTTTGGATAAGCGAAGCAATCGGAGATCCTATCTCCTTCGAGATACGTTTTGAATTCTCAGACCAGACTCCTGACACTTCCGGCATCAACTATTCCTCGGAAATCAAAGGTGACACCATAAGCATACTCATAGAAGGCACGTCTGAAGGCACTGAGGGCGAAGGGTACTTTGCGAACGAGCTTGTATTCAATCTCGGTCAGATTCCAGCTGGCTCATATGTTCTGCACATCGAATCCAACAACTCGAAAGCGGACAACTTCGAGTTAACGGTCACAGACAGCCTTTATACAATTAAGGAAGCAAACATCGGAAAGATTGCCTTAAGCTACACGTCTGATACGCTACGCAGATTCTTTGCCGATATGCTTCTTGTAGAGATAGGCGGAGACACTACTACTATAAAGCGCATGTCCGACACCCTTACCTACAAATTAACAACTTCCGGTGCAACAAAGCTCGCCCCACTAGCCGGCAACTATTCTTTCTTTGAAGTAAATGCCGCAGGCAAAATCTTCGGAAACCGGGAGCGCAGCGACAGCTGGCAGATTTACTCAGGGTTTGACACTACCGCATGCATGCTCTTCAAGTATACGGGTGATACAATAGGTCTTTCGGCGTTCTACGACATATACAAGGACACCATCCCCGGTTTCAGCGTAAGGACAGGCGCAGGATTCGATAGATGCAATTTTGAATATTGATTTCACCCCAAGCGAATACCATGTATTCGCTTGGGGACCCCTTCCCTGATGACTTTCTTGTTGTAGCCACTCTTTTCCTTATGATATGAAAAATGTATGATTAGGAAGTCCCCTTGATAAGAGACGTAGGGGCCGACCTTCAGGTCGGCCCGGATAATTATGATTACTGCACTTGCGCCTGTTTACAATAACTGTTGTATCGGATACAACTTACTTCGGTTCTTCCCAGGTAACGGCTTTTTGAGCCATCTCGGAGATATTTCCACTCCACGAAACTACTGCGTACTTTCGCGGAGACCCCGATTTTTAATTGTCAGGCTTCGATTCTTCCCAAGTCACTGCTTTAGATGCAAGTTCGGCGATATTGATATTTACCGGGCAGGCGCGTCCGCAGCGTCCGCAGCCCAGGCATTGATACATGCCGAAGACCTGGTGAAAGTAGTTGAACTTGTGATTGAGCCTCTGGCGCCAGCGCTGGGCTCCGGAGGGACGGGGATTATGGCCTGATGTTTCAATGGTGTATTCCTTGTAAAGACAGGAATCCCACTGCCGCGAGCGCTTGCCGCGCGAACCCTTCGAGTCGTCGGAGATATCGAAACAGTGGCACGAAGGGCAAACGAACGCGCAGGTTCCGCAGCCGATGCAGGTGAAGTGGGTTTCCTCCCAGAACTTTGAGTCAACCATCACTTTGAGCTTTTCCGCGACGCCTTCGAGATCGTACTCCTTGATTTTGGATTCGGCAAGCGTGCGGTCGGCTTCGATTTTTGAGCGATCTTCGACTGTTTCGAACGAAAGGCCTGCAAGGGCCTCCTCCCCCTTCTTTGTGATGACGTCGAGGAGATAGCCTTGACCTGTTGAATAGATGAAGATGTCAGAACCCTTTGATTCGTAAGGCGAGCCTTGCACGGACGTGCAGAAACATGTGGGTAAGGGTTCAGCGCAAGCCATACCGACGATGAGCGTGCGCTCGAAGCGCTTCATGAAGTAAGGATCCCTGTATTCTGTTTGATTGAACATCTTTTCTAGTTCCCATATCCCTCGAATGTCGCATGGCCGCACCCCGAACAAGACTTGCTGTCGCTCTTCGTGTTTTGGAGCTATTACGTTCTGCGCCTTGAAATGAAAGAGTGCCTCGTCCTGGGGGAAGAAAAGCTCCTTTGGCGAGAAGGCGCCCAAAAGCACCGACGACTGCCAGTCGTCGTATTGCTCAAGAACCTGATAGAGATAACGGTTTCCGGCTTTCTTTAATCCGACAATCCGGCTTGATTTTGAGAGATGATCAAACAATTCTTTCAAGTTCTTGAGCCTGGTCATAGTATGAACTCCTCCGCATCGTCCTTCTTGTAGTTTGCTAAAGGCGGCAGTGCGTCAGGATCAACACCCGATTCGAATTCAAACCGCTCCCGCACAATGAGATTCATCTTGCGGGTCATCCACGTGAGCTTGACACCCATCGGACACGCCTCTTCACACGCGCCGCAGTCAACGCAGCGTCCGGCCTGGTGGTAGACCCTTATGAGCTGCCATATAGCGACGTCTGTAGGCTCCTGGCCCTTTGCCACCCACTGAGGTTGGCTGATGTCAACAAAGCACTCGTCGCAGTTGCACGTGGGGCAAGCCTGGCGGCATGCGTAGCAGCGGATGCATTTCGACATTTCTTGCTTGAGGTGTTCGTGACGTTCTGATGCGGGCTTCTCGCCGAACTCGCGGATTTTTTCGTAACCGTCGCCTTCAGGTTCCGGAATAGGAACGCCAAGTGCGATGTCGGAGATAACGGGCGCGTGGTATCTGCAGGCCTCGCAGTTCGCGGGTACGAGATCGAAACATGAAACCTCTTTGACACCCTCGACCGTAGTAAACGACCACTTCTCCCCCGCTGGCGCGTCTGCGGAGATTATTTCTCCGACTTTTTCGACAGCAACCTTGCGCGAAAGCATTCCGGGACAGTTGACACCGATTATGTAAAGCCGCTCGCGGTCTATCTGATTCTCCTTGAGCAGGGCGACAATGGAGCGTGAATCGCAGCCCTTGGCCACGATGCCGATGCGGTCTTTTGTCGTGCGAAAACGACTGAGGTAGGTTGCGAGATTCAGGAGGCCGAACGACGGCCAGATAAGCTTATCCGCATCCTCGGGTTTTGAGATGAACACGGGCTTGACCTGAACGGCCGTATCGCCTTCGGTATAGCCGATGACGAAGTCCACCTTGCCCTCGGACAGAATCCTGCGCGCCTCTTCGCGGATTGAAGCTGTGAGATTACTCATAAGTTCCCCTGCCCTCGGTCTGGACACTTTCCCGACTACCCATGATTACTGTGGTGAGGTTACTCATCAGGATACTCTCTTTTCTTCAGGAACTGCGTGCGGTCGGAGACTTTCTTTACGGATTCGGTGACGTGCGTTACGACCTCGGCAAACTTGCCGCCTTCTGCGGCGGAGACCCATGAGAAGTGCACGCGGCCTGGTTCGAGGCCGACGTATTCCAGAAGATCACGCATGGCCGCAAACTTGCGCCTGGCGTAGTAGTTGCCCTCAAGGTAGTGGCAATCGCCCGGGTGGCATCCGGAGATCAAAACACCGTCAGCGCCCTCCTGCAAAGCCTTGAGGATGAACTGCGGATTCACACGCGCCGAGCATGGCACACGCAGCACGCGCAGATTTGGCGGGTACTGGATTCTTGAGGTTCCTGCAAGGTCCGCTCCCGCGTAGGAGCACCAGTTGCAAAGGAAGGCAAGGATACGGGGGTCATTATCGTTCGTGTTATTCATTTCTGTCCACAGTCCTATGTACCTTTTGTCTGGTTTGTTTTCGATATTGTTCTAAAAGACTTAGAACTCTAACGACCTCATCATTATAATTTGATGTTCCAATTTCTTTCAACAGCTCTGGAATCACGTCATCTCTGAAGAATAGGATTGACAAACTTCTTTTCTGAATTCTAAGATTTTCCTCTTGTGAGCGTAACCATTTTTCGACTTCTTCTTTCGATTCTTTAATATCCCAAACACAAATGACACGTTTGACACTCTTATGGTCTATTCCAAATTTCTTATAGGTTTCACAAATATTCTGATAATAATTCTTAGCTTCCTTGGCACTGGGTTTAGGTTTCCCAAAGAATTTATATTCGATGTAAGTTTCAAGTTTATTGAGACTAGGACGCCAACTGAGTTCGTGAGTCACCGTAGTTTCCACGTGAAAACACTCCCCAGATCCTTTTTGAAAAGAAAGAAGATCTATTTGCCGATTCACACCTTTTTCAACTTGAACATCCGTTATCGTAAAACAATGCTTTACCAATCTGTAATATGTCTCAACAATGTGCTCAGTCGCGTTCATATCACACCCCACAACACCCGGTTATGTCCTCCTCCTCCCACATGAGCTGCTGGAAGGCGGAGACGAGTTCCTGGTTCGTAAAACCTGCAAGATCTATAGAGTTGGAGCGGCACGACGCCGCGCAGCCGCCGCAGCCCTTGCACAAGGCCGCGTTCACGGAGGCGACCTTCTTTTCGTGTCCGAGCACGCGTTTGGGTTCGAGCGAGATGGCTCCGTAAGGACAAACCTCCACGCAGTACCCGCAGCCGATGCAGGTGCGCTCGTTAACCGAAGCGATCTTACCCTCGGCCTCGATGTGGTCCTTGTTGAGGATAAGGATCGCTCGCGCGGCTGTGGCCGATGCCTGGGCAATGGCCTCATCGAGGAATTTAGGCGCATGCGCGAGACCGGCAAGGTATACGCCGTCGGTGGCAAAATCCACCGGACGAAGCTTCATGTGCGCCTCAAGGAAGAAGCCGTCTTCATTGAGAGGCACTTTGTAGTGCTGGGCAAGGGTTTTATTGGATTCCTTCTCGGCGATTATGCCGGTGGAGAGGGCAATAAGGTCAGGCGCAAATTCGACATCCTTTCCGATAAGCTCATCCATGAGACGAACGGTCAGTTTGCCGTTGCTTCGCGCCACGACGGGCTCCGAACCCTTGTCGAAACGCAGGAAGAGGACGCCCATCTCGCGGGCCTTCTCATACGCAAGTTCTTTGAGTCCGTAGGTTCTAAGATCGCGGAAGAGGACGATTACTTCGGTTTCAGGCGACTTTTCCTTTATTGTGAGGGCGTTCTTAACGGCCTCGGTACAGCAGACGCGCGAGCAGTATGGGTGCTCGTCCGACCGGGAACCCACGCACTGGATCATCACGACCGTTTTGGCGTCGAAGGAACCATTGTGAAGACGCCCCTCGAGCTCGCGTTGAGGGATGACCTGCGGGTCGGTGGAGAGATACTCATCCTGCCTGGGTTGGTACTCGGACGCACCGGTCGCGATGATGGTTGCGCCGTGTTCGATTGTCTCGCCGTTGGACAGCGTGGTCTTGAAATTTCCTACAAACCCTTCCACTTTCGAGACTTCTGTATTCTTGTAAAGGTGGATGTTCGGCTCACGTTCGACTTCTTCTATAAGTCTAGCCAGATACGCCTGGCTGTCCTCGTCCCATAGGGTCTTGGTCAAATGGGATAGGTTGCCGCCGAGCGAGTCCGAGCGCTCCACGAGTACGGTCTCGAAGCCTGCCTGAGCGATAGAAAGTGCCGCCACCATGCCTGAGACCCCTCCCCCTATCACAAGGGCCGATTTGGTAACAGGAAGCTCGATGTTGGGAAGTGCGCGAAGCCTTGCCGCCTTTGCAACCGCCATGCGAACAAGGTCCTTTGCCTTCTGGGTCGCCTTGTCAGGTTCGTGCATGTGCACCCACGAGTCCTGATCGCGTATGTTGGCCATCTCGAAAAGGTACTTGTTGAGACCGGCCTCGCGTATGGTGGACTGAAAGAGCGGTTCATGCGTTCGCGGAGTGCAAGCTGAGACGATGACACGATTTAAGCGGAAGTTCTTAATGATATCCTTTATCTTCTCCTGCGTGTCTGATGAGCACGTGTAAAGGTTCTCTCCAGCGTAAACGACGCCCGGAAGGGTCTTGGCGTAAGCTACGACCTCGGGCACGCGCACGACCGAACCGATGTTTATGCCGCAGTGGCAGACGAAGACGCCGATGCGCGGCGGCTCGGTGAAGACGTCGCGCTCCAGAGGAAGATTCTTCGCGAGCGTCTCAGAATTGCGGGAATCGCCTAAAAGCCCCTGCACCATGCCAGCAGCACCCGAAGCCTGCGCCACGCTTTCTGGGATGTCCTTAGGCGAGGAAGCAGCGCCCGCGACAAACACGCCATAGCGGGTCGTGAGCATTGGCGCAAAGGTCGATGTTTTCACGAAACCATGAGCGTCAAGCTCAATGCCAAGGGCTGCTGCAAGCTTAGGCGAGGTTTTGGGAGGTTCAAGCCCGACAGAGAGGACGACCATGTCAAAGGTTTCTTTTTTGAGCTTGCCGTCGTCGGTTTCGTATGTCAGAGTGACTTCTCGAGTCTGGAAATCTTCTGTAACCTTGGATACCCTTCCCCTCACATAACGGACCCCGAACTGGTTCTGAGCCCGGTCTATGTAGCGATCAAAATCCTTGCCGTATGCGCGTATGTCCATGTAAAAAATGGACTTCTGCATATGCGGGGCATGCTCGCCCGCGATTATGGCTTCCTTGGTGGCGTACATGCAGCAGACGGACGAACAGTAAGGGCGGTTGATGTGACGGTCGCGGCTTCCCACGCACTGAATCCATGCCACGCGCTCGACGTCCTTGCCGTCGGACGGGCGAAGTATATGCCCTGCGGTCGGTCCTGAGGAGGACATAAGCCTTTCGAATTCGATACTTGAAAGCACGTTCGGAAACCGGCCGTACCCGTATTCGCTGAGGAGGGCGGGATCGAATTCGTCGAATCCGGGTGCGAGGAGCACAGCTCCCACCTCTAGCTCTTCGACCGAATCCTTGTCCGAGTACCGGACCGCATTCGGAGGGCAGATATTCGCGCAAAGCCCGCAACCTATGCACTTATCTTTGTCTATCGCATAGGCAAGCGGCACGGACTGGGGATAGGAGATGTAGGCTGCGCGGCGCTCGGAAAGACCCTCGTTGTAGGCGTCAACGGCGGACACCGGACAGTTCTTGGCGCAGAGTCCGCATGCGGTGCAAACGACCGGGTCGATGTAGCGCGCGTGTTTCTGCAGTTTAACCTTAAATTTACCAGGCTCTCCCTCAAGGCCGACCAGCTCGGTGGAAGTCTTAATCTCGATGTTGAGGTGACGTCCGGTGTCGACGAGCTTGGGGGATAGTATGCACATGGAGCAGTCGTTTGTCGGGAAGGTCTTGTCAAGCTGCGCCATTACGCCGCCTATGGTGGGTTTCGAATCCACCATGTAGACCTTTATGCCGCCGTCCGCAAGGTCGAGCGCTGCCTGAATGCCAGCGATGCCGCCGCCGACCACAAGACAGGCGCCTTTAGTTTTTGCGTCAGGCATTGGCAACCTCCACGTAAAGCGGCCGTTCGTGTTCTATGCGGTCGAAACGGGCCCTTGTTTCGCGTTCGAGTTCGACTATGAGCTCGAACACCCTGCGGGCCTCCAGTCCGGTGAGTGCGGAAACCTCGACCGCCGAGCGCGGCTCAGATAACGCCTCCAGAACAAGACCCTTGCGGTATTCGGCCCGGAGTGTATCCTTCACGAGCTTCTCGTATTCGGACGAATCGAGCTTCTCATCGAACACGTTGCCCTTGCGGACGAGTTCCAGTTCCTTTGAAAGAAGCCAGCGGACGGCTTGAGAGCGGGCAGTACGCCGCATGGCAGCTACTCGAACTGTAAGTTCCGGTTTTATTGAGACATCAGATGACAAATCTCCAAACTCCTTTAACTTCCCTTCAAACTTATCTATCGCGGATTTGAGACCGAAAGCGAGAGTCGTATCGGCATGATAGAAACCGATTCGCTCAGGCTTTAGACCTGCGAAAGACATAAGATCGGCAAGATGGTTGATTCTTGAAAGCGCGTGGTGGTTGCCGGACTCGTAGTGACAGTCGCCGAGCGGGCAGAGCGCGAAGAATATGCCGTCAGCTCCATTGGCCAGAGCCTCCACTCCATCGGCGATGTCGAATCTTGCCGAGCAACGCAGGTTGATGAAAGAAATGGATGATGAGTATTCCATCCGCTGCATTCCGGCAAAGTCGAGCGCGAACCCTGCCCAATCGCAGGTAAAGCCGAGTATTTTCATTTAGATTCCCCCCAAGCCTCTATCTGCGCCTGAATCGTCTCGCGTGACTTCATGGGATCCGATATCGCATATACAGGACATCCGGCCACGCACAATCCGCATAAGGTACAGAATCTAGATGAGATGGACGCCTTGGAACCCGTATCTGTGCGTTCGAGCATGGGCGCGCCGTAGGGACATACGGCAGCGCAGTAGCCGCACCCGATGCAGCGCTCGCTGTCAATCTCTGCCGACGGTTGACGTAGCGGTCTTGAGTCGAAAAACGATTTAATCCTTGCGGCAACCTCGAAGGCCTGGTTTATGGTCTCCTCGACCGGAATGGGAGCATGAGCGGCTCCAACAATGAATATGCCCGGATGCAGGATATCCTTAGGCCGGATCCTGTAGCGGCGCTGGACGAGAAATCCTTCTTCATCTTGCGGAATTCTAAGGAGTTGCGCTAGCTTTGAAGGCAGGTTTCCAACAAGCTTGCCAAGTTTTACATGCGCTCCCTGCCAGCTAGGGCCGACCTCGCCGACTGAGATGCCGATTGCGTGCTTGGCTGCGCTCTCCTCAAAACCCAAAGGCAGTTCGAAATTCTTCGGTATGAAAAAGAATATGTTCTCCTCTGGTTTTTCGTGCTTGAGCATCACGGCGTCCCACAAAGCTGTTTCCAGGAGGAAAGGGTGTACGCCCTCTCTTACCTCAAAAGCCAGAGGACCTCTGAAGTTGATGATATCTCTCCAGCGGTACTCGAATTCAAAAAGATTTCCGCCGACCTCGTGCACGCCGGTTGCAATAACAATTGCTCCGATTAACTCCGCTTGTCCGTTAGAAAGCCTGACGCGGTATCCGTGAGGATCATCCGAAAGCTCCAAAAGCTCGGAGTCTTGATAAACCGTTACATGAAGTTCGTCCTGCAACTCATCGTATAAGCGGTGCAAAAGCTTCTCTGAATCCTCACCCGAGGGCCAAACAGTACGAGTGCGGCGCAGGGTTCCTCCGAGCCGTGACGCCCTGTCCAGAAGAACTACATCAACACCGTTTTCTGCAAGCGCTCTTGCGCATGCAAGACCAGCAGGTCCAGCACCAATAACAAGAACTCTTTCGACGAGATCGAGTTCCCTTTCAGTAACGGGCTTTTTGTTAACAAGTTCCGCGATTCCCATTGAAACGAGCCGCAGAGCCTTTTCAGCAGCATTTACGGAGTGAACCCACGCACATCGTTCGCGCAGATTTACAAGTATGGATGGATTAGAGCCTGCGAGGGATTTGAAGATTTCACCGTGCGTGCGCTCGTCGCATGCGCCGAAAAGGATTGAGCCCTTAGCATCCTTTAACGCTTCCCTGGGAGCGCCGTCGCACAGTTGCGGAAGCGCCTCTGTAGATTCGACTTGCGGATGCGATTTAAAGTAATCTAACAACTTCTTGATATCAATCCTCTGCCCTATCTCGCACCCCTGGCAAAGGAAGATTTTCACCTTTTCTATCACTTCGCCCCCTTGAGATTCCCTGGGCGTTCCGGAGAGGATGAATATCCCCCTTCCCTTAATCCCCTCCTGCCTAGGGAGGGGTACCTAGACGGGGGAGAATAAAAGAGGGGGTGAATCCCTGAAATGAATACAACCAATGTCATTCTCTTTTTTCCGCCTTCGACTCAGATTCAAGGTTCAGTTCCCCGCATATTTCACAATCGGGAGCTTCATAGTCATACGGATGGTTGTGAACGCCCCGCATGGGCTTCGAGACGTCCTTGAGGGATATGGCTCCTGTGGGACAGATGTAGATGCATGTACCGCAGCCTACACAGCGCTCCGAACGGCGCTCCAGGGGAGGACCAACTTGACGGTCAGCCCCGCGGTCGATGAAGCCGATTGCGTCTGCGCCGATGATCTCGCGGCAAGCGCGCACGCAAAGTCCGCAAAGTATACATTTATCGTTTTTTATGAGAGGATACCTTGATTTTTGGATCCCGTATTCCCCTGCTAGTTCAACGATTTTGGGAGCATCAGGGGCACGGGCAAGAAGAAGCTCCAGTATTGCCTTACGGTTGCGGATTACACGTTCTGAAGAAGTCTTTACGTCTATACCGGGTGCTACCTCGTAGATACACGATGTAACCAATCTCGTACGCTTACCTGCGGTCACCTCCACCAAACACAGGCGGCACGCGCCGTAAGGCGCAATCGCCTCGTGGTGGCAGAGTGTTGGTATATCTATCCCCTGCCTGCGTGCAACTTGCAATATCGTCTCGCCTTTGTAGCCTGTGACTTGCTTGTCGTCGATAGTGAACGTGGCTTGACCCTGCCACTCAGCATGACTCATCTAGCCCTCCTCAGGCTCGGAATTTCTTCCAGATGTCTTTTAAGTCTTCCAGAGAGGGGGCAGAGAAAGACGTATGTGTTACGGGTCAATTTCCACCTTCTTTAGTCTTGGGTGAGGAGGAAGGTGTGTTACGGGTGTTACTGGTGTTACTGGTGTTACTGGAGTTACGGGTGTTACGGGTGTTACGGGTGTTACGGGTCACTGCGTCGAACTTACAGACATCGTAACAAACCCCGCATTTGATGCACTTGGATTGATCTATAGCATGGAGTTTTTTGACTTCCCCTGCAATGGCGGATGTCGGACAGTTTCTTGCACACAGTGTACAGCCCGTGCATTTATCGGTAATTTCGAATCTTATAAGAGCCTTGCAGACGCCCGCGCGACATTGTTTATCACGAATGTGTTCGATGTATTCATCCTTGAAAAACCGCAAGGTGGAGAGAACGGGATTTGCCGCCGAGCCGCCGAGTGCGCACAAAGACGCATCCTGAGTGACTTTTCCAAGCTCTTCAAGAAGCTCGATATCGGATTCTTTACCATTCCCTTCCGTGATTTGAGTGAGTATCTCGTGCATCTGGGATAACCCTTCCCGGCATGGTACGCACTTGCCGCAGCTTTCTTCTTTGAGGAACTCTATAAAATACTTGGCGACATCGACCATGCAGGTTTCGGAATCCATGACTATCATTCCGCCTGAACCCATCATTGAGCCCGCTTCCCACAGCTTATCGAAGTCCACTTCGAGGTCTATGAGATCGGCTGGAATACATCCGCCCGACGGGCCGCCGGTCTGCACTGCCTTAAAGGGTTTGTCCTTAGGAATTCCGCCGCCTATATCATAGATTATATCCCTTAACGTAACTCCCATAGGCACTTCAACAAGACCGGCCCTTCGAACTTTTCCGACGAGCGAGAATATCTTGGTGCCTGTAGACTCAGGATTTCCTATCCTGGAAAACCATTCCGCTCCTCTTACAGCGATTACGGGCACGTTGTTCCAGGTTTCGACGTTGTTCAAAACGGTCGGTTGGTTCCACAGGCCTTTTTCTGCTGTGTGAGTGTACTTCGCGCGCGGTTCGCCTGGCTTGCCCTCTATTGAAGCCATAAGGGCGGTAGATTCGCCGCATACGAACGCACCGCCTCCCTTGGCGATTCGCAAGTCAAACTCGAAACCGGAACCAAGAATATCCTTTCCCAGAAGACCCTCTGCATAGGCGTCATCTATTGCCTTCTGGAGATTCTTCACAGCCAAGGGGTATTCCGCTCTAACGTAAACGTAACCTTGCCGGGATTCAAGCGCATAGGCTCCGATAAGCATACCCTCGATTATCGAGTGCGGATCGCCCTCAAGAAGTGAGCGATCCATGTAGGCGCCAGGATCGCCCTCGTCGGCATTGCACAGAACGTAGCGGTAGCCTGGCGCGGATTTTGAGGAACGCCATTTTTGCGAGGTCTGGAATCCGCCGCCGCCTCTGCCGCGCAAACCTGCCTTCTCTACCATGTCGATGACCTCGTCCGGTTTCATCCCGGTAAGCACCTTGTAGAGACCAAGATATCCGCCGCGAGCTATGTATTCCGATATGGATTCAGGGTCAATGATCCCGCAGTTCCGCATGGCAAGATGCATCTGCCTTGCCGTAAAGGGAAGCCGCCAGAACTCTTCTGCAGATTCGATTTCTTGCGGAAGTTTTTCTGTGGGAAACCTGAAACGCTTATCGTGAATTACGTCCTCGACCTCCTCAATCTTGCCAAGAAGTTTATCCTTAACCAGCTTTCCTTCATAAACCGCCGAAAGAATGCTCTTGACGTCCTTAGGTTTAACCTTTGAGTAGGTCAAACGGGGCCAGCCGGGCTTGAGTATATCGAGCAAAGGCTCCTCGTAGCACATGCCGATGCAGCCTGTGCGCGCGATTATCGTATCTTTGCCTGCACCGTTCAAGGATTCAAGAGTTTGGGCAACGGCGGCTATGACTTCATTCGCTCCAGAGGCTATACCGCACGTTGCCGAACCTATCATAATCTTGAGCCGGGAAGGATGTATTCTGGAAGCGCCTTCGAGCGCAAACCGTTCAAGATCGGCGAGCGTTTTTATCACCCGCGTTCCCCGGATTCTTTTGAATACTGTTCGAGAAGCTTTGGGACGCCATCCTGCTTTACGTATGCATGGGTCTCCTCGTCCACCATTACTGCAGGCGCAATTGAGCAGCAGCCTATGCAGCGCACGCCCTGAAGCGTGAACTGACCGTCCTTCGTGGTTTCATCCTGTTCGATGCCGAGTTCGCGCTTGAAGCGATCCATTACGAGCCCGGCGCCTTTTACATGGCAGGCGGTTCCCAGGCATACGTTCACTATATGTTTTCCCTTAGGTTTTAAGGAAAAAGCGGAATAAAAGGTCGCCACGTGATAAACCTGTGATAAGGGCACCCCAAGTCTTGCAGCAACCTGACGCATTGCGTGTTCCGGAAGATAATGATACTTGGCTTGCAGTTCCTGCAAAGCGGCAATAACATGCTCAGAGACTGCACCTGCACCCTGCTCCTGCACTTCAAGAGGAAGCTCTATGTGCCTTGAGGTCAATTCTTTCAAGACACGATAGGTTGCTTCACTTACTAATCCAGAATCTTCCTTCATAGCAATTTATAAACTCCTTAAGTTCAGAGATTAGGTGTTTCCAAAGCTTAACGAAACTAATAAGGCGAATTATAAAAAGATAGCTAAGATTGTCAAGGAATTATTCGAAGATGCTTATCCAGGATACGGAATTATTTAAGATTGCAGCGATCTGTATACTCTTCGGGTGCAGGCACTTCCCCAAGGCTTTCCTTTAGTTTTTTGTAACATTCCGGACACAAAGGAACAGGCATATCGCATTCATTCAGAAGCTGTTCGTCTATCTCTTTCCCGCATGAAATACAGGTTTTTTCAGACATCTAAACCTCCTATATCTTACGCCCTCTTACACGTCTTGATTATGAAAAGAATTGGTTCACTGTCAATAAGGAATATTACCTATCTTTTATAAGGAAGTGTATGCAGTTAAGCCACTAAAGCTACAGATTATCTGAGGTTGCAGCGATCGTTGTATTCAACCGGTGCAGGCACTTTTTCTTCGAATGCGTTGCGGATCTCGTTGTAGCAATCCGGACAGATGGGCACAATAAGATCAATCCGCTTGAGCCATTGCTTATCTATCTCCTTACCACATTCGAAACAGAATATCTTACGCAATCAAAGCCTCCGAATTATTTAGCACGCTAGACCGTAAACACACCCTCTTTGATACTACTGCCGATATCATCCTTTCTCGTAATATCACGGAATATACTCATTTTTGATTCCTTGTCAAGCAATTTTTCAGGAAATTGACGTCTTAACATCTCCGATCATCTTTTCTGACATCCGAAAAGACTCAATCTAAACATAATAGCTCTGATTTGTATTTGTATAAGCTTCAAGGAATAAGGAGATTAGATGACGTTTTTCTCAGTTAATATAATGATGGGTTTCTGCAACTTTCGGGTTTTCCACCACCTTGACCGACACCCTCTCCCCCTTCTCGTACACGTTCATCACCATGAGGCCGTATTGTTCGAGAATCTCTTCAAGCAACTTCTGCGCTTCTTTTTTATCTGCAACCTGTTTCATGCTTATCTATACAATAAAGACGCGGAAATATTCCAAAGGTTACGTCTGGTCTGAAATCCGTTCGCGACTGCCAAATCATCCATGGCTTTCCCGAACCTTGAAATCACTCTTGAAGGTGTATTCTTCACAAAGTTATAGAAATATGATCTACTGGGTATCCGAAGGCAGAGAGAAAGTCGAGTGCAGGGACTACGACACAACGATAAAAGTAGCAAAGGATGAAACCACAGTCGCGGGCGCAAAGCTCGTTCTCAAAACGAACGAACCTGATTCTCTTTTCCGAATGAGAGGCGATAATTCTTCCGCTATTTGTGATAAGTCGACAGATGCTCGTCGTAGAAAGCGCGCAGGCCTGCGACGAACAGACTGAGCCCCCTTGAGTTTTGCGAAACGGCTGCAAGTTTTTCCCTGTAAGGAAGACTCCCGGACGCCTGCGAGTAAAACTTTTCCCATCTGTAATCCAGAGGTTCGTGAAACTCGGACATGTGCATATTGAACACCCTTTCAAAATCGAAAGCGCAGGCAACCACTATCTCGACCTCCTGCCTTACGAGTTCGAGACGTTCAGATGCCGACAAGGCGTCGATATCCTCGGGATAGTCTATCATATCGACTTCACAGTATGCGAATAACGAATCGGAATTCGCACGTTCCAGCTTGTAAAGATCTAGGAGGTGCCCGTTGAAATCTTCCCTTATTCCTGCAAATTCGCTCCAGGCATGGCTATGCAATTCCTCTAGTTCTTTGACTTCAGCGATATCTGACTTACCGCACTGGTGCCTGGTACAACCCAGACCCGCCAGCACGAGAATACCAAGACAGCCTAAAAATCTCATTCAGCCTCCTTGAGTATTTTAATTCAGGTACAAAAACGCAAACCGGTTATTCCCGCAGCATCACCAGTGGCCGTTCATGTGTTCGTTAAAGTCAACCATGAGTTTTGCAAGAAGGGAATCCAAGTCGCGAATCTCGATTTCGAGGATGCGGACTGCGGTTGGTTGGGCAAGTTCTTCGGACAAACGCTTGTAGGAGAGTTCCATTTCACATTTCTTTTTTACTCCGTGACATGCCTCAAGATGACCGCAGTAGAGCTCGGAGAACTTATTCACGCAGATGTTGAGATATCCGAGCTTTTCGTCCAGAAGGCCGATGCGTTCGCTTATTGGCGTCTTGTTTGATGGCGGCGCATAGGTTACATTGTCAAGCCCGCAGTAGGCGGTGTAGGGAGTTTCGTAGATTTCGGGTGCGGGAGTCGTGTCGACGATCTCCTCGCCCGATGAGTCATATTGTACCTCCCGATACTCGAAATGACGGGTAAGGTGCTTGTTGTAGTCCTGTCTAAGTCCCGTAAACTTTGAATATAGAGCCTCAAAAGAATGTTCTATCGAAGCCATGTGCAGGTCGATGTCAGGATCTAGAGGTAATAAATCGAACCTGCCTGTCTTCGGTCCGGAGCAACTCAAGAAGGTTAACGTCAAAAAAATCACAAAACAGATGAACTTCATTCGTCCTCCTTTGGTCAAGTATAAACAAGCATGCACCTTTGTCAAAACATAGTTTGACAGCGAGGTTGCCCTTTGATTACTTTACGATGACTTTTCTCGATACGCTTTCAGAGCCTGCCGCAAGCCGCACGAAGTAGCATCCGCGAGCGAGGGAGGATGTGTTAATATCGAGCGTGTGAGCGCCGGCTGATGATGTGCCTTCAAAAAGCGACGAGACTAGCTGACCGGATGCGTCGTAGAGCTTGAGGGAAACGTTGCAGGTCGCTGGGATTGAGTAAGAGATGCTTTTACCGGAAACCTCAAGGTTGAGCGAGGAGGGTGAGGAGGGCCCTGAGGAGGGCTCTGAGGAGGGCTCTTCGACAGCATTGAGGTCTTGGTATTTTATGAGATGCGTGTAGTACTGAGAACCGTCGTTATAGGATGCTACGGCATAAAGGTAGCCGTCCTTCCAACAGAGCGCCTCGATTGAATTGTATTTATAGAAAAGCGACACGCGATCGCCCTCGGACGTGTACTTTGCAATGACACCTGAGGATGCAGCTTTGCCGCCGACAAAAAGGTTGCCCTGGTCGTCCGCA
>JAAYVC010000120.1 GCA_012517375.1 bacterium
AAAAAACCTCCAAGATGGTTATCTGCTATCGGTTTTTTTACTCTCTCGCAGGCCGGTTTGCTTTGGGGGACAATAGAGTTCTTGTTCGGAAAAAGGATTGTAACATGGGAACCACCAAGATAAAGAATATTTTGAGTTTTGACGTAGAAGAATGGTTTGTCGGGCTTGATCCTGTACTAGAAAACTGGAGTCTTTATCCCTCGCGGATCGTCGATGAGCTTGATTTGATTTTAAATCTTCTAGACAAACATAACACTAAAGCAACCTTCTTTATTCTTGTTGATACAATCCGCAATCATGAATGGATTCTTAGGAGAATTCTTGACGCCGGGCATGAAATTGCGTCTCATGGGGTAAAGCATCGTTTCATATATCAACAAGAACCTGAGGAGTTCAAAAAAGATATCAAGGAATCCATAGATTATCTGGAAAAAGTAACAGGAAATAAAATAAGAGGATACCGGGCGCCATACTTCTCAATAAACAACAAATCACTCTGGGCCCTCAAGATAATCGAAGAAATCGGACTAAAATACGACTCGAGCGTTTTTCCGGTTTTCAACCACAGATACGGTATTCCTGAGGCTCCCAGGTTTGCGTACAAGCTTCAAGGTAGTAAGCTTTGGGAGTTTCCTCCAGCCACAGGAAGAATAGCGGGCATAAACATTGGACTTGGAGGTGTATACTTTAGATTTTTGCCTTTCGAATTCATATGCAAGGCAGTTCAAAAACTTAACAGCGACGGTTATCCTGCTGTTTTTTATTTTCATCCATGGGAGTTTGATGCAGATCAGCCGAGACTCAACTGCTCTCCATTTCTTCGAATTAGACATTACAAAAGACTACAGAAGGCTTTTATGCGACTGGAGAAGCTTATATCGTTATACTCGTTCGGCTCTTTCAGCGAGTTTATCGATAATTGTAACTCAAAAAACATCTGGAAGGATACATTCATTTCTTTTTGCAGACCGCACATTCTGTAAAAGTCTTGTTAAATGCAGATTGGTTGTCTGAACCTATTGGTTTTCCTGAACTGACTTAACGGGCTTAGGGATAAGCTTTTGCCGAAACCATTTAACCGTTTGCTCAATGCCTTCTTCAATGCCGATCTTAGGTGACCAATCCAGATATTTCTGCGCTTTTGATATGTCTGGCAGGCGTCTTGGTAAATCATCGCATATTGGATTAACACAAAGCACCATACTTTTGCTTCCTGTCGTATCGATGACGATTTTTGCAAGCTTCCGGATATCGATCTCTTCGGGAAAACCAAGGTTTACTGGCTCCTCTATCCCATCGATGTCTTTTTCCATTAATCTGATAAGCCCATCCACTATGTCGGTTACGTAACAAAAACTGCGTGTACACTCGCCGGTTCCGTAGATGGTCAAAGGGGCACCGGCTTCTGCAGCCTGTATGAATTGAGGCACAACCCTCGAATCATCCGCACGAAATCCAGGTCCGTAAACGTTAAAAAGCCTTGCAACTCTTATCGAAAGATTCTTATCGAGCCTGAAAGAACGGCAAAGGGCTTCACCTGTTCTTTTTGCCTCGACGTATGGCGAACGCATACCTACTGGGTTCGTATAACCCCAGTAATCTTCAGACTGAGGATGGACAGATGGATTCCCGTATATCTCGGAGCTGGAGACGTACAGAACTCTGATTTGATGTCTCCCGGCCCACTTCAACACATTCAAGGTTCCTTCTAGCCCTACTAGCATAACCTCTAAGGGTTCGTCCTTAACTCGCGGAACCCCGCACAGCGAAGCTAAATGATAACACTCGTGAACCTGAAATCGGTCAAGCCGGACTGTGCGGACATCTTTATTGATAAAAGTAAATCTTTCATCTTTGAACAGCTGATCTATGTTTTCAAGAGAACCCGTGGAAAGATCATCCAGAGCAATCACACGGTAGTCTTTTTCAAGAAGCCTCTTGCATAAAGAAGATCCTATAAAGCCTGCACCGCCTGTCACAAGACAAGTTTTCTTAGAAAGATTTTTTTTCATCCCAGTCTCCCTGTTTAGTTTCGATCATTATAAACTGTAATTCACGCAAGTCAAGACATTTTTTTACGAAAAGATAGCTTTCTCTTATACCCTCTAAAGTATAGTTCATACTGTTTTTAAGACTCTGAGGGAAAGGATGCAACACAAGATATTGATGTTAAGGGCTGTTCTGTCTTTAAATAGATTATTATGCTAAAAGGAGTTTCTGGCTATAGAAACGTATTCACGCATTACTCTACTTGGCCTCGACCAGTTTCTTGAAGTTTGAAAGAATCCTGCGGCCGTCGTTGCGGGCAATTCCGGTGTACAGCGCTTCAAGACCTGCCGCCTCCACTTCAAGGCTTTGTTCGAAAATCAGACGGCATCTTTTCGTGCCCAGTTTTTCAAGCTTCCAGAATCCTTCCGCATACTTCAAGGCAAGCGGGAACGGCGATTTTATCACACAGTCTATTGATTTGTTGCCTATCTTTTTCCCCTTTTCAATTATCCATTTATGGTATGTATTCTCGATGTGCAGGAAAGGAAAGTCGCCCTTGTAAGTCAAATCGTACCACCCGTCTCCGCCTCTAAGGGAGTCCACCTCCTTGACGTTGTCAACGTAATGCCTGACATACTTGAACTCCCAAATGTAAGGCCAGGTATATTCTACCGAACGTTCTATATCTATCCATGCCTTGACGCCAAAAAGATTGCCGTCTCTAGTGACTTCGACCACAGGTTGCGACGATTTTGTTTCCGTTGCACCTGTCAGAAGAAGGAAAAGGATGATGGAATTAATGTACATGAAGTTCAGAGTTCAATGAACTTGTCCGTCAAATCGGCTACGGTAGCGTACTTCGAAACGGTGCTTGAAAGGTCGCGCGTGTCGCGGTATACCTGCTTATCCAGCTGTTTGGATTTGTCGCCTCCAGGCCATATCCGCCAGGAGTCGTTATCGACCACGTCCGCGACGACCAGTTCGCCGTCATAGGTGCGACCGAATTCAATCTTGAGATCGATGAGCTTTACGTCGAAGGCTGACCATGTCTCGAAGAGGATTGCAAAGACCCTTCTCGCGGTCTCAGTCATGCGCTCTATCTGGTCGGTTGTGAGGATAGGTTCCATCTCATCGATAACGTTGGAGTCGGATACCGGTTCCTTCGGCGGGTGCAGGAACCAGCGGTCGGGAGAAAAGGTGATTATCGGGTCGTGGCGCGAGTCGTCCTTGATGAAGAACTCAACCGGCAGGGGCGGGTCAAAATCCTGGCCTTCGACCGAGAGAGGATTGCGTTTGAGATAGGAGCCTGTTGCAGTTCCGCGCACGACTACTTCGAGAGGAATCATCTCGCAGCGCTTGCAGAGAAGGGTAAGTGAGTCGACTTTTTTTACGTAGTGGGTGGGAATGCCCTTGCGGTTGAGAAGCTCGAAGACGTTGGCTGTGGTCCGCGTGGCGAGCTCCGCCTTGCCCTGGATAACATCGCGCTGCGCTCCGTCGCCCGCGGTAATGGCGTCCTTTGCGACCATGTGAACGTTGCCGTCCCCAAGGTCGTAGATTATCTTGGTTTTGCCTTCTGCAAGTTTTTGCATTGTTGATTCTCCGGATTTGGGGGGAAAAGTCAACCCGAACGTATGCTCACTCACCCTTTATCCACTCTCGAATGGAAAGGGACTCACCTTTCTTAATGGGGTATGCTATATCACTATTTCTTCGTGAACGAGGTCTTGCTCGGCGAAGCGCTCGAAGCGCAGCGGCCGGGCGTCAACGGTCTTGTAGGAGCCTTGGGTGATGAGTTCGGCGAGTGCAACGCCTGCTGCGGGCGCGACCATTGCGCCGTGGCCGGACCATCCGTTGGCTAGATAGAGGCCGGGATAGGAAGGATGCTGTCCAAGGATGCCGTTGTGGTCAGGTAAGGTCATGCTGTAGAGACCCGCCCACATATTCTTCACGTTGCAGTGTGCGGCAGCCGGGATGCGCTCCTGCATGTAGGGCGCAACTTCGTCCTTGTAGTATGCAAGTGAGGGGCTCTGGTCGAAACCGGGTTTTTGCTCTGGGTCTGCGCGGCCTATCTGAAGGTTGCCTGTCTCGTACTTGAAGTATATGCCCCGGTCTATGATGGTGAGCGGTATGTGTTCGTAACCCGGTACATCGGGAAGGTTGGTGATGAAGAGCTGGCGCTTTAGAGGCTCGACGGGCAGATTCTCGTCGTCGCGCAGTCCTGACGCTGCAAGAAGCTGCATTGACCAGGGACCTGCGGCTACAACAAGCATGCCGGCGCCTATGCGACGGCCGTTAGATAGCTCTATACCCTTTACTTTGTTATTATCGAACTCGATTCTTTTCACTTCGGTTCGAAGATGCACCTCGACCGAGGAGGAATACTCGCGCTCCGTACGCTCTACGTAGCCTTTTGCCGCAGCCGAAGGGTCAAACGAACCGCAGTCGGGCCCGAAAAGGCCGCCAGTAATAGGTTCGAATCCGGCGAACTCGACGATATCGGGATCCATGTGGGATACGCCTGCCTTAAGCCCCGGAACCCTTTTTTCTATCTCTTCTGGGGAAAGGAGTTCGGAGCGGACGCCTGCCGCGTCGAGATTGGGCTTGTACGCCTTGATCTCGTTCCAGCGCTTCTCGTAGAACGTGAAGAGGTAGCCGTGCTTGTGAAAGCCTATGGGGATTGAAAAATCCTTCTCGAAGGTCTCGAGAAAGCGTATGGAGTAGTTGCACATGTCGAGGTTGATTCGGGAGCCCCACAGATTGCGGAATGCGCCTGCGGATTTTGCTGAGGTCTCCTCTGCCAGGGCGTCGCCGCGCTCAAAGAGCGCTACGTTTCCTTTGAAACCTTGAGCTTTGATGTTCCACAGAGCGGATGCACCTATAACACCTCCTCCAATGATGACCAGATCGTATGAATCACGCAATTTTTCCTCCGAGATTAAAAGGATAGTCTATATCGATGCATGATTTTGTCAAGATAAATCGTCAGCTACTGATAGTTCTGTATGACTGCCCAGAGCGCGGTCGTTAATAAAACCCCAGCTCCCTGCATTCTTAAAACTCGTCAATAGACTATGAATTTCCTGGTTAGCGAGCCGTTATCCACATAAAGGCGGGCGAAATAGACTCCCGAACGGAGCAGTCCGCAGCTTTCGTAGCGCAAAGATTTACCGGAACCTGGTTCGAGGGAAAAGAAATCGACGAGTTTTCCGCTAACATCGTAGACTGAAAGCCTTGCCCCGCTTGAAGGCGCCGAGTAATCGAAAAACACGACTCCGCGTTCGCCGTGCCGGATTTCAAGGAGTAGCTCTCTAAGCGGGAACTCTTCTGTGCCTGAGAGATTGGCTTTTGCCGAAACGGTGTCGTTCTGAGGAGCACCGTCAGCAGGATACACTACCTCGCCGAATAGAGTGTACTCCTGACTTGAAGCAGGTTCATACTCCATGGATTCGAACTGGGCAGTTCCGTTAGAAAGTAAATCTATAATACCGGTGTCGGCAAAAACGAGCGAATTACTGTCGTAAACACTTATAAAACATGATGCATCATTGAGCGCTCTGGCTGTGTTATTCTTCACGTCAAGAGTAAAAGTATATGAACCTGACTTGAGGTTAGCCTTCACCGAAGTAGCCTCTAGGTCGGCCGCAAGCTCAGCCTGGGAGGAGGGTGTCGGCTGTCTGAGTTCCCAGATTACAGTACCTTCAGGAAGTTTGTCCGGGTCTACTGCGATCCAGTAACCCTCGAGTATAGTTACCGGGTGGGTGAATGATGAGTTGATATCCTCCAGCGTAAGACCCCAGATATGCATTGGAAAGGAGACCCGTGGCTGGGTCTGGGTAATGAAAACGTCCGCTTTTACAGCGTCTATCGTGGTTCCTGCACCGCCTGCCGGGATGAAGAGCATATCGGACCCTGAAAGCACCGTCTTCTCTGAATCAGAGAGTGCCGTGTCGCCGTAGTCTCCCATATGGTTGAACTTGAGACCCGAGGCTTCCCATGTCATGATATTGTTCTGACCAATGCCTCCACCCGGGAAATGCCTCACGGGAGTTGCAATAAACTGAATGCCGTGAGAGGTGCCGCTCGACCAGGATATTAGATCTGGCGAGCCGGCAACACCTGCTGAATTCGAGTGGTCTGTATGATTGTGGCTCATCACTACGATATCGGCCTGGATGCCTGTGGGAAAAGGACTCTGTATGCTTGGGTCAGGCACGAAAGGATCGGTGACGATTCGGACACCCGAGGGCAAAACTATCTCGAACATCGAGTGCCCGTAATAGCCTATTCGCATATTTGGCGAGGATGCTGCGAGCAGGATAGGGATTGTAATAAGTATAACTGCGACTTGTTTCATAGTACGCCTCCTATTTTTAGGTATTCATAATAATCACCAAATTCCTTATTTTGTCAAGCCAGTCATCATCGGTGACGAAAAATAGTTAACTTGACAAACTAATGTTCCACGCATATAATAATCCTTGACTCCAAGGAGGAAAAAGATGATTAAAAAATACTTTGCAGTAGTATTTCTGTTTTGCTCTCTTCCGCTGGCGGCCCAGCCGGAATTTACCGAAGCCGACCTTCCGACAATAGGCTACAACGCGGAATTCGTAAGCGACACCGCTAGCGAGGTAATCGTGGATGTAGGAAAACCTGGGGGGCCCAGAACTTGGGATTTTTCAAGACTTGTGACGGGCGACACCGCTTTGTTCGAGGTGCTCGCACCGGAAGGCACCGCTTGGGATACGTTTTTCCCAAAGGCCGAGTACGTATATCATACGACCGGCGTAGGTAACGATTCGCTTTCGGGCGACATGTGGCAATACCTCAGGACAACGGCTATCCAGATGAGGCTGTTGGGCGTAACGTTTAATGTGGATACACTCGCCCTCATGGGCAAGTGCGATCCCGAACAAACGTTCCTGCCCTTGCCTTTGAAGATGGGCTCCCAGTGGAGCGATTCGCTCTATTTAATGGACACGGTAGCGTTGGATCCTGCGCCTGTCGTTGTTACATACCGCGAGCACAAAACAAGCCTTGTGGATGCATGGGGAACGGTAACGGTGCCGAAGGGCAGCTTTGAAGCCCTGCGCGTGCTCGTACACGATACCGTATTTATAACCGTGATGCTCGGCCCCATACCGTTCATGGCTGATACGAGCATGACGATAAACTACCAGTGGCTTGCATCACATGTAGGACCCGTTATGACCATTGCGAGCAGGGATGGGGAGGGAGACCCTGAGTTTGATACTGCATCCCGCTATGCTCCGCTCGTAAAGAACAACATAAACAGCTCGATTGAAGAGAAACCAGAGACTAAACCCTGCGACGCGCTCGTTTTTGAAGCGGGCAAGGTCTTCTTCCAGGCAGACGGAAGGTCCTATACTGATTTGACCTTGTACGATGCTCTAGGACGGTCAATAGGAACGCTATACAGCGCAACACCCTCAGCCGGCAGACATAGCGCGAACCTTCCTTCTGGACTCGCGAAAGGGGTTTACTTCGTACGGATGAGAACGCCGGATAAGTGCCTTTCAGGAAAAATCGTGGTTTTTGAATAAGTGCAAGTAGCGGATTTCTAAAAAGAAGCGGGACTTTGTCCCGCTTCTTTTTATATTTGGCACTTTAATTGCTAGAAAAAGCTTGACTAATTCTATAATTCAGTTAAAATAAATCCCGTGGCAAAATATATATTCGTTACCGGCGGCGTTGTCTCATCGCTTGGAAAAGGCATAGCGGCATCCTCAATCGGGCTTCTCCTGAAGAGCAGGGGATTCCGCGTTAGCATGCAGAAGTTTGACCCGTACATTAACGTGGATCCCGGAACAATGAATCCTTACCAGCACGGCGAGGTCTTTGTTACCCAGGACGGCGCCGAGACCGACCTCGATCTCGGCCACTACGAACGCTTTATCGACGAAAACCTGACAAGGGATAACAACCATACAACCGGTCAGATCTATGAAAACGTCATAGACAAGGAACGGAAAGGACTGTTCCTGGGCGGAACCGTTCAGGTAGTCCCTCACATAACAAACGAGATAAAACAAAGAATAACGAGACTTGCTTCCAAGAACGCGGTTGACGTAGTTATCTGCGAGATTGGAGGCACAGTAGGCGACATCGAGGGTCAGCCGTTTCTCGAAGCGATAAGACAGTTGAGACTCGATCTGGGCACCGAGAATGTTCTTTACGTTCACGTGACGCTTGTTCCTTATATTCCGACATCGGGTGAATTCAAGACAAAGCCCACTCAGCACTCGGTACGCGATCTGCGCTCCACCGGCATCCAGCCCGATATCATCGTTGCAAGGTCCACCGAGAACCTCCCGGTCGCGGAAAAGGAAAAGATATCCCTCTTCTGCAGCGTGGAGAAGAAGGCGGTAATAGGCGCACCCGACGTTTCAAGCATCTACGAGGTCCCTCTTGTCTTTCATGAGCAGGAACTGGACAGACTGATTCTTGCAAAACTCGGTCTTGCCGAGAATCCTATCGATCTTGCGGCCTGGAAGAACTTCGTTGAACGCGAGAAGGGTCGAACGGAGGTAGTCCGGATTGCTCTTGTCGGGAAGTATACAGGCCTTAAGGATGCATACAAGAGCGTGCTCGAAGCGCTCAGCCACGCAGCGGTTGCAGAGGGCGTAATCATCGATCTTTTGTGGGTGGAGTCGAGCAATGTGGAAGATGCAGACATTGAAAGGCTGAAGGATGTCGACGGCATCATCGTTCCGGGCGGGTTCGGCACGAGGGGAATCGAAGGAAAGATAAGCGTAGCAAGGCTTGCAAGGGAAAGGATGATTCCCTATCTGGGACTCTGCGTAGGTCTGCAGATAGCGGTAATAGAGATAGCGCGAAACAAATGCGGACTCGAGGACGCCAACAGCACCGAGTTCGACTCAAAGACCCCCAACCCAGTGATAGACCTCATGCCTGAGCAGAAGAACGTCTACCGTAAGGGCGGTACCATGCGTCTTGGCTCCTATCCTTGCATCCTAAAACCCCAAAGCAAGGCTCAGAAGTTCTACCAGAAAGAAGTCATCTTCGAGCGGCACCGGCACCGTTACGAGGTCAATCCTGCGTTCAGGGGCGAGCTCGAGCGAGGCGGATTGACATGCTCGGGCGTATCCCCTGACGGCACCCTTATAGAGATAATTGAAATCAGCGAACACCCCTTCTTTATCGCGACGCAGTTTCATCCCGAGTTCCTGTCAAGACCGTTAAGACCCCACCCCCTCTTCCATGAATTCCTGAAAAGCATTCACGAATACTCATCGTCCAAACGACTCGCTCTTGAAGGAAAGAAAACCGGCTGACCAGGCAATGGAGATAGACCGTGCTTTTAGTTTTTATCATTTTATCTCTTAGAATACTTCCATTCGACATATCCCGCTTTATTGTATATATCATGATAAAACTATACATGAACTTAACACCAGGGGCGCGGGAAAGCGTTTCAAGGGTGGTGCCCGGCGCAGGCCGCACAGAAACCGATTACCTTAAGAGGATATCCTCTAATCTTGCGCTCATGGCCAAGATAGGTACGTCCTTCACGCGAACGATCTCAGAGAATGCTGATGTCGAGGGAGAGAAGCACATCATCGATTTGAAGAACAATTCTGCATCCGGCATCGTTGGCCTGTTTCATTACGGCCCCTGGGAACTTCTGCCGGAGATATTCAGTCAGAAAGGGTACCGCATAGGAGCAATAACCGGCAGTCAGAGGATGAAGCTTTTCGACCGCTACCTGGCCTCGATGAGGCGCAGGGCAGGCCTTTACGAGATAAGGGACTTAGCGTCCGCATCAAGGCATTTGAGACAAGGCACCTTTGTTGCCATATTCTTCGATAAGACCCGAAGAGCAAAGGGAATGAAGTTTGGTTTTCCCTACCCGGGGTACGAAGTTTCTGTGCTTCCTCAACTTTTCTCGAAGAGAACGGGTAAAAGCTTCCTGCCAGTCGCTTGTGGATTCAAGAATAAGAGGATATGGGTCAAAATAGGCTCCCCTGGGGCTGATCCGGGGTATTTCTTCGAGCCCTTCTTCAGGAATAACCTTTCAGAATGGCTTGTGTGGGGCGAGTGATGAAAAAAAGATGGTTGCTCATTTGTATCGTTATACTGACTTTTTGCTCGAAAGAGGAGCAAAAAGACGCAAAAGAGATAGAACTCCCAAGCCAGATCGTCGACAACATCAAGATGGAAGAAAGCTCGACAGGAAAGAAACGCTACTATCTTGAGGGAAAGCGTGCATTCTACTACGATAAAAGCTCGAAGATAGTCGTCCTTGAACCAAACATAACCTTTCTTGGCCCTGACAAAGAGCCCACATCCGAGGTTACGTGCGATTCCGGAGTGGTTAACAACCGCACCGGCGATCTTTTTGCCTACGGCCATGTGATAGTTGTAACTAACGACAGCACCGTTCTCAGAACAGATTCACTTGCATGGCTCAACCGTAAGGCTCTAATTGAAACCGATGCCGAGGTGCTTATCATTTCGAAGGATGGAGAGGTGCGCGGAAAGGGGCTCATATCGGATGCTGACCTTGCTAAAATCGAGATAAAGGAAAAGATTGAAGGCTCAACCGATTATAATATTGAGGGCGAGAATCCGTGATTGTATTATTGATGTTCGTGTTTTCCAAGCTGGAGTTCGAGGCCGAAAAGATGGAGATACTGCGGGAGGGTTCGGCGAGAGTGACCCATCTTGTCGGCGGAGTCCACTTGTACGATTCTAAGCTTGACATAAAAGGAGCCCAGGCATGGTTCGCACCCTCGGAGAACAGCCTCATCGTAGTGGACTCGCTTAAAATAGTAACTCAGGGCGTTGATATAACTGCTGATTCTTTGAGATTCGACACTGAGAACCAAATATCATACCTGCACAAACGCGTTGTTGTCACGAAGGACAAAACCGAGATAAAGGCTCCCCAACTCGTAATCAATCACCGCACCAGGAAAGCCAGCATACCTTATGGTGTCCAGATAAGGGACAAGGAAGAGGGAATCCTCGTGACAGGCGATGATGCGGTATACGACCTTGAGGCGAACGAAGGCTCGATCCTGCGCAACCCAGGACTCACGGACGAAAAGGACTCTACCTCATTCAACATAAGAAGCAAACGCATGCATCTTTCGCAAAAAAACGAGACGGCGAGCGCCGCCGAGGACGTGAAGGTCTTTACGAGAGACGCCACGGTATCTTGCGACACCCTGATTCTTTACTACAATAAAGACGAAGGATACGCTTTCGGAAAAACTTCTATAAGGAATACTGACGGCGTGATAAGCTCGGACTCCGCTCATTTCTATATTGCCGAAAGAAAGATAAATGAGATATATCTTTACCCTTCGGTGAGAACGAAGTATCGAACCGAGGGCGAGGATTCAGTGGTTTTGACCTCGCCTGCACTCGATATAGATTTAAGCGTTAAAAACAGTGAAAAACTCATCTTCTCAGGAGGAGTAAATGGCACCTACTACTGGAAAGAGAAAAAATCCGAAGAAGAGTAACGACTCAAGCGTACTCAAGACGATTGACCTGAGAAAAGAGTTCGGAAAGCGGACGGTTGTGCAGAACGTTTCTATTGAGCTTCACCAGGGTGAGGTTGTGGGATTGCTTGGTCCTAACGGCGCCGGCAAGACAACGACCTTCTCGATGATAATAGGTTTTACCCAGCCTACAAGCGGACAGATAGAGATAGACGGAACTAATATTACCGAGATGCCTATATTCAAGCGTGCAAGACTCGGCATAGGTTATCTGTCGCAGGAGCCGTCCGTATTCAGAAAATTGAGTATCGAGGATAATATACGGGCGGTTCTCGAGCTAAGGGGTTATACCAAGGAAAAGATACATGAAAAGACCGAGACGCTTCTTGGGAAGTTTGAGATAAAAGGCCTGCGCAAGTCAAAGGGCGGCACTCTTTCAGGCGGCGAGAGAAGAAGGGTCGAGATTGCAAGGGCGCTTGCAACCGAACCGAAGTTCCTGCTTCTGGACGAACCCTTCACCGGTATCGATCCCATAGTACGTGGAGAGATTCAAAAAATAGTCAGACTGTTAAAGAATGACGGCATCGGCATTCTTGTCACCGACCACAACGTAAGAGAAACTCTTGAGATAACGGACAGGACATACCTTATGTATGACTCAAGGATTCTTGTTTCAGGAAGCTCCAAGCAGCTTGTAGCTGATCCCAAAGTCAGGGAAGTATATCTGGGCAAGGAATTCAAGATATGAGGCAAGCTTCCTTCTCAGGAGAGCAAAGATTAGAAACATCTTTAAGAACTGAACTTGCCCTTCACCTGACGCAGGAGATGAGATTAAGACTGGAAATCCTGCAGGCGAACATACTTTCTCTTGAGGAGATGCTGCATGTCGAGCTTGAACAAAACCCTGCGCTTGAGATAATCGAGGCCGAACCCCTGGAGCGAGAGGCCGAGACCCCGGATGAGTTTTCGGTTGATGATTTCTATCCCTCCGGCGAGGCATCCTACGGCGAATACGAAGATACGCAGGAACCTGGCTCCATGTTTTCCGATCGCTCCTCGATGGAAGAGCACATGATGCGCAGAATTGCGAAGGAGTTTTCGGATAACGACCTCGAATACCGCATAGCCCGCTATATCCTGGACGGTCTGGATGAAGACGGCTTCCTCCATGAGGAGCTTTCAAAGATTGCCTCGGAGTTTGATGTTGAAGACGATGTAGTCGAGAAAGTGAGGCAAAAAATCCAGACAATTGAACCGGTAGGTATCGCCTCAAGGAACATACAGGAGGCCCTTCTCGTTCAGCTCAATGTTCTCGGGTACGCTGAAAAGAGTCCGGAAATGAGGATTGTCGCTGAATGCTTTGAATTTCTTCTGCAAAGACGGATAACGTCCATTGCGCACAAACTAAGGCTGGATACCAGCGACATTGCCAGAGCTTTTGAAAACATCGCTTCCCTTGATCCCAAACCGGGACGCAACTTCAAAAACATCTCCTCAGGGTCTGTCCAGCCTGATATGAGCCTGAGATACCGGGACAACAATCTGGAGATAGTTATTAACGAGGGTCCCCTGCCCCCCCTCAGGCTTTCCTCAAAAGTTAGGGAGATACTCGAAAACCCGAAGAAGTTCTCAAAAGAGGAACTTGAATTCGCCAAGTCCAAGCTTGAGAGAGCGCAGATGTTCATCAAAGGGATACTGCAGCGCAGGGACACCCTTAACCGTATCGCGGGAGAGATACTGCACAAGAACTACGACTTCTTCAGCGGACAGTGCGTGTCGCTTAACCCTCTTCTTATGAAGGACGTTGCAGACGCCCTTGGTCTGCACTCCTCGACAATATCCCGCGCCGTCAGGGATAAGTACATAGAGACACCGTCCGGCATCTTTCCCCTTCGAGCCTTCTTCGCAAAGGTCGAGAAGGACCCGGTCATGGACAAACTCCGCGAGATAATCGATTCAGAAGACAAAAACTCTCCTCTCGCCGACGTGGAGATTGCAGAGCTTTTACGCGGGAGCGGGATCAATATCTCCCGCAGAACGGTCGCAAAATACAGACAGATGATGAATCTTCCGGACTGCTTTCAGCGCAAGGTACTAAAATAGTAATAGCTCGACGCCGGTATTAACATCTTTCCAGCCGCTAAACTTGCACTTGTTAAAATATCAGGACTACAGGTTATTGCCTGTATGTGAACCTTTTCCTTTGACCTATCGACATTTATTTCAGCATCATTGGCCGAATGCAGCAAACTCCCTGATCCAGGCTATGCGTATGTTTGCACCTTCGTTGGCCTTGAATTTTACGTATCGTCCCGTTACAGGGTCGAAATCGAAACGAATGTAGCCTGACTCTTTTTCGTTAATTGAGACAGGCGAACCCCAGTTTGTCGTATCTTCGGCAACATAAATCTCGAAATTATCGAACTGCTTCTGATTGGCGTTGGCATAGTTCGTCAAAAGGCCGTACATGACTGCTGCCGAGACCGTTTTGGACTCGCCAAGGTCGAGCATCACCCATGCAGGATAAGTGTTGTTG
>JAAYVC010000121.1 GCA_012517375.1 bacterium
TGCTGAATGCACGGCTATAGCTGAAATCGGAAAGGAAAGGAATATTAAGGCCGGTACTATCCTCGGGACAGAGGGAGAAAAAGCTGAAGAGTTTTACCTGGTTGTCGATGGACAGTTGGAAATTTCTACGAATGCGGCTCTAGTCGAGCATATGCCAGTGACTATCGCATCAGTTGGCCCTGGTCAGATTTCGGGATGGTCCTCCATGTACAAAGATGGTAAACTCACGGCTACCATAAAAGCCACCAAGGATTCCAAGCTTTTCGTATGGAACGCCCTTCAACTACACGAATTTCTGATTCGGAATTGCGGTATGGGCTATCGAATATTACAGGAGATTCTTTCAGTGGTTGCAAAACGTCTTGTCAATACAAGAGTGTCTCTGATGAGCTGCGTAATGGAAAATAAGTAGCTGTTTTGCAACAATACCAATAATTTACCAAAACAATCAATATCAATCAAATTTAATTTATAACAAAGCTGTATCTAAGTGTTGACAAAATTAACAGCCTTTGTAGACTTTTCGCATGATTTGGATTGAAGAGCTCAAAAACCACCTAGGGGAGGAAGTAGCCCTCAAAGGATGGGTTTACAACCGAAGGGACTCAGGTAAAATAAGATTTGTAATTCTGCGAGACGGAACTGGATTGCTCCAATGTGTCTTTGTTGCTTCACAATTAGACGAAGCTACATTCAATCAGGCTGATATACTTAATCAGGAAGCTACTGTTGAGATTACAGGTGCAGTAAGGGAAGAAAAACGCGCTCCTGGTGGCATAGAGTTAACGGTCAAATCGTTAAAACTTCTCTCAGACTCTATCGACTATCCCATAACCCCTAAGGAACACGGTATCGATTTCCTTCTGTCGCACAGACACCTTTGGTTACGGTCTCGCAGACAACACGCCCTTCTTAGATGCAGGGATACTCTGATTCGTGCCTTTCACGATTTTTTTGAAGAGAGGGGATTCATCCTTATTGACCCGCCGATAATAACTCCTACTTCGTGCGAAGGAACTACTGAGCTATTTGAAGTAAAGTATTTTGATGATGCGGCATACCTTTCTCAATCTGGTCAGCTGTATATGGAACCGGCGGCAGCCGCCTTCGGTAAGGTTTACTGTCTTGCACCGTCATTCAGAGCTGAAAAATCCAAAACTCGTCGTCATCTGACAGAGTTCTGGCATCTTGAACCCGAGGTAGCGTTTCTTGATCTTGATGGTGATATGGAGCTTGCTGAAGACATGCTTCTGTTCGTCGTCAAGAGGATTCTGGAGAAGAGAAAAGATGATTTGAATCTTCTTGGCGAGAAGGTTGACGGATTCAATGAGCATATCAAGATACTTGAGAATCTATCCAAACCCTTTTTCAGAATATCCTATTCAGACGCTATTGAGCTCTTGAATAAAAAGGGAACTACGATGGTATGGGGAGAGAAGTTTGGAGCGGATGAAGAAGCTATAATATCTAAGGAATTCAATAAACCCGTATTTGTTCATCGATACCCAAAAAAATCAGCCCCTTTTTACATGAAGGAAGATCCAGACAACCCGCAGCTGGTTAAAAACTTCGACTTACTTGCCCCGGAAGGATACGGCGAGATAATAGGAGGCTCTCAAAGGGAAGATGACTTAAAGAAACTCGAGAATGCTATAAAATCCAACAATCTACCGCGCGAACCTCTTGAGTGGTATCTTGACTTGAGACGCTATGGTTCTTTTGAACATTCCGGTTTCGGAATAGGCATGGAACGTACCCTTGCCTGGATTACAGGAATTCATCATATAAGGGAAACTATACCCTATCCACGTCTAATGGATAGAATTTATCCTTGATCAAAACAAAAAAAGTGTACGAATACTTGAATGTATCCTTCAAAAACATCTAACTTTTAACTTAATGATTGATAAATTAATCGAGTTGACTATTAGCTAGGCTAACTTAAAAAGTTTTCAATTAACTTGACACCTTCTCCTGCAAACATATAATTTGTGTATTAATGAAATTGCATTCCAAGGAGATTTCTATGCACACAATTCGAGAGTTGAAAATTATTTGTGGAATTGACAAATCAGGAGCAAGGGAGGACTTGGATGAAATTACTATCTTTCCTGGTGAAATAATAGGTATTGTAGGACCAACCGGGTCTGGAAAAAGCACCTTGATTTCAGACATCGAGCTGCTCGCACAAGGTGATACGCATACAAGACGCAAAATCCTTATAAACGGCGAACCTCCAGAAAAGGATGTACGAACTGACCCCAGGAAGAAACGTATTGCTCAACTTTCCCAGAACATGCATTTCCTGGCCGATATGTCAGTAGGAGACTTCATAAGAATGCATGCAAAGAGCAGGAATCGTACCTTTGACACGGTTGAAAAGGTTATTGATATAGCAAATACGCTGACAGGCGAGCCTATTCATAAAGAACATCAACTGACAATCCTGAGCGGAGGACAATCGAGGGCTTTGATGGTCGCCGACATCGCGGTTGTATCAGATTCTCCAATAGTCCTGATTGACGAAATCGAAAATGCGGGAATAAAAAAGAAGGAAGCCTTAAGTTTGCTGACAGCCGAGGGAAAAATAGTCTTGGTTGTAACCCATGATCCGGTTCTTGCCTTAATGACCAAGCGACGTATTGTCATGCGCAACGGTGGCATAAGACATCTAATAGAGACCACACAGGGCGAGATATCAATATGGTCTGAACTCGTAAAACTTGATGATTATATCATGTCACTTCGCAACACAATAAGACAAGGCAAACTTGTCGAGGAACCGAGCCTCGTATGAAACTTGTGGTCGTCGCAGGGACCCCAGGCTCTGGCAAAACTTCCGTTTTAATGCATACTATCCGAATCCTCAAATCAAATGGCCTTCTCCCTGCCGTAATAAAAATCGATTGCCTTTGGACAGATGACGACAAGAGGTTTTCTCGTCTCGGAATCCCTGTCCGGACCGGCCTTTCTAAGGATATGTGTCCAGATCATTTTGCCATATATAATACCGACGAGATGATTAAATGGGCAAAAGAATCGGATTCAGATGTTGTTTTCAATGAAACAGCCGGTCTGTGTTTAAGATGCGCCCCATATCCTGACGGTTGTATTGCTGTCTGTGTAATAGATGTCACCACCGGACCCAACACACCGCTAAAGGTTGGTCCAATGCTAACAACTGCAGACGTTGTTGTAGCAACTAAGGGCGATATAGTATCGCAGGCTGAAAGAGAGGTTTTCAGGGAACGCGTTCATGAAGTAAATCCCAAATGCAGAATAATAGAGGCAAACGGATTATCCGGTCAAGGCTCCTCTGAACTTGCAGAAATAATAGATAATATGCACGATGTCGCTCACGAACTCAACTTGCGACACAACGCTCCATTGGCTATATGCACCCTATGCACCGGAGAAACCAGACTGGCCAAAGAGCACCACATCGGTGTCTTGAGGCACATGGACGGATTCACGGAATACAAAGGCGAATGATGCAGGATATCCTCGACCTACTCCCGGGATACAACTGCGGCGAATGCGGAGCGAAACAATGCAGGGATTTCGCAGATGCTTTGCTTGGGAAGAAGGTTTTACTTACCGCCTGTCCCCATCTGGATTCGGAAAGATTCAGGGCGAATATCACTGAGATAGAAGAACTTCTCAATCGAATCGGGTACAATTCCGATACTGAAGCTGCTTTGCGCAGGAAAGAGACTGATGCTCCGCTTCTCGATTCAGGTAGAGCTTCTGAGCCCGCGGGTCTCCAAGGCTTAATCGACGGACTCCAGGCTGATTTTACACTTTCACCATTACCAGGTGAACCCTCGTGCCGCGAGGATCTTTATCCCTTTGATCGAAAAATTGATGTTGATACATTAAAAAATGCCTACATTCGTTACCGACCACTCGGATGCCCTGTTACACATTTTGCCAAAGTTATTGATGTTGCAAGAGGCATTTTGACGGTTCACCTCATAGGTCCGGTCCACAGGATTACCGGCCAAAATACAAACTTTGAA
>JAAYVC010000122.1 GCA_012517375.1 bacterium
CGCAGGATCGTACGGCTCGTACCAGTCCGCAACCCACTCGAAAACGTTGCCGACCATGTCGTAGCAGTCGTAGTGGTTCTTGCCCTTCTCGAAGGAGCCTACAGGAGCCGTAAACTCGTATCCGTCGAGCTTGCCGGTATCTGCCCAGTTGCAGTAATCATCATGCCAGTCATTGCCCCAGGGATATAGGGTAGTACCGTTATTTGACGCCGCAAACTCCCATTCAGCCTCGGTCGGGAGCCGCTTGCCTGCCCACTTTGCGTATGCTCGAGCTCCGTACCAGCTGACCTGGGTTACGGGAAAATTTTCCCTGTCTTTCCGGACAATGAACTTTCCGTCCTCAAGTAGAATGTCTGAATATGCGGTTTCATCCAGCCAGTATGTCCCGCCTTCCTTCTGGTTGCCCTTTGTATTGAGAAATTCGCAGAACTGCTTGTTGGTAACCTCATAGCGGTCGAGAAAGAAAGTCGAAACATGAACATTCCTAACTGGCCTAGTAGACATATCCGAACTGTCTCCCATGAGGAAAGATTGATCTGCAATGATAAGATTCATTCCGCGAGGAGGAATAGGAATAGGCCAGTATTTGGTTATGTTTTCACGTAATTCCTGACTGGAAATAAGCAGTTCCTCGTTAATATTTATACCGCTAAGTCTTGAAAGGGTTTTTATCGCATTCTTTGAATTTTTATTTTTTTTAATATTAAATTCCGAAAGAAACTGGTCAATTATCTCAGGGTTTCCGGATTTATCAATCACCCTTGCCCAAAAGTAAGGTGCAAGGTTGTAGCCATCCCAACCAACATAGGTATTTCCCCTTCCGAAATTAGATGTATCTTCGTTCATAGACCAGCTTCGCAAATCGTAAAGCTTATCCGTTTCACTGAACAATAAACCTGAAGCCAATTGAAGAAAATGAAATGGGTACGATTTCTTGCATTCCTCAAGTGCAACGTAGTTAGCAATGCCATCACCTATCCAACGATTTGCAGGGTCGTTATAAATATGATAATAAGTATAGAGCGAGATTTCTGCCCATTCATGCGGAAACACTTTGAACATTTCTTGTTTATTGAAGGACTCAGATTGTTTTAGCGCCAATCCAAAGCCGCCTATGCAGAGACCTGGTTCCAGACCGTTCGATAGAATGACTTTCAAGGGGATCAATTTCATTCCGGTTCTTTCTTTTATTATTTTTCTTTCTTCTCTTAAAACAACCATTAAACTTTCCGCCTCTCCTTTATGCTCTTCTGGATACACTACTCTAATCCCGGTGTCATTTAATTCGGGCCAACCCTCGCCGGTAAGAAATGTAATTGTATCTTTTCGTTGAAACGCAAGAAAAAGAGTTAATTCGTTAATGAAAACCAGAGAAAGAGCTTCTATACGACTTGATGAATTGAGATGATACTTCATCTGGCTGTTGAGTTCGTCTTTGGAAATCGAGAAAAAAACCTCGCCATTATTGTCAGATATTAGTGTTGAGTTCCTAAAGCTTGTCGCTAATGAACAAGGTATTCCCGATACAGCTTCACCTAAGGTGTCGTAAAGGCTAATCACTAACGGAATACTATCAGAGTGCAAAGGTAGTTGTGTTACAAAGTTAATTACGCTATCGATTGGGAAAAGTGTTTGCTCAGGCGATATAAAAGCATGAGCAGGTTGCACAATATCTGCAAACACAAAGTTTGTGGCAAATACGGCAGGAATTATGCCTTTTATGATACTCTTCTTAATCATAATTTTCATTTCAAGTTCCTGGTTTTTTAAGCCGAGGGGATTATCTGCCCCTCGGCTTTATCATCAGTTTCAGATGGTTGATTGAGTAATGTTAGAACATTTAGAGAAATGGATTTTTATTCCATCCGGGGTTTTGAGACTATCACAACCAGCAAAATGAACCGTTAATCCCTGAACCTGGTAATCTTTAGGGTTATTACTCATCAACGCATCTGAGATGTCAGCAAAGTCGTTATCTGAGACAACCATATAGTTTTCTTCGCCGTAAACGTCTTCAAGGTTTTCAAAAATAGACTTGACTAGCATTTTGGCTTTGAGGTTTGAAATATTCTCTGAAGCCGCATTAAGACTTGATGCAGTAGAAACGCAATTTGACCACGCGCAAGCATCTCTGTATGAATAAAGCTGATCGCACAGATTAAGAAAGGTAGACTTTCCCTGCATTGTTGCGAATAGGATATTATCTGCATTTACGTTTTGTACTACCAAATCCATCAAAACTGTTTTGGTTGGATTGTCATAGCATATGTCATCGGCTGTAAGAACTGCCAATGGCAGTATAAGCGCTAAAAATGTAATGCCTATCTTTTTCATTGGGTTCTCCTTATTTAATTAGTCTTTGTCAGGGAAAGGTACCCAGCGTATTCTTGTACACTGCACAATAGTGATGGAACCACCATCACCAAAGGGTACAGTTATTTCCTTGAGGAACATATGGACTTCTATTCCCCAGGCACAAACAATTGCATCAGGGTTTCCTGTTGCAAGCGCGTCCTGAAATGTTTGGGCATCAGCATTATCAAGAAGCATGAATTCATCGTCAGTATATATGGTTTCTAAGCATTCGCAAAGAGATCCAACTAATGCCCTCGTGTTTGCACCCTGGATGTTAGTTGTCAAACCATTAAGTTGTGCAGCCTGCGTAACAACATTCGCCCAGTTCGACGCATTAATACTCTGGTGGACTTGCTGAATCAAATTT
This sequence comes from bacterium, assembly GCA_012517375.1. Lineage (NCBI taxonomy): Bacteria > bacterium. The sequence goes on from JAAYVC010000122.1 coordinate 2,723, forward strand.
TGGAAATCGAGCTTCTGTTGGTATGTATTAAAAGTAACATTGCCAGCATTTATTGCATCGTTTACCCAGTCTATTAGCACTACCTTAGTTGTATTCTTATGAGCTGTGTATTCAGGTGGCGACTGTGAAAACACTGTTACGGGTATTGCCGCCATTATTATTGCCGCTATTGTTATTATTCTCTTCACGTTTTCCTCCATCATTCAGGAGCTGCACAAAGTGCAGTTAGTGAGTTTTTTGCAGGGCGTCCCTCTTGCCCTTGCACCTTCCTGCTCATTGCTCGCTTCTCAGGGACTTGAGGCGCATTGCCAGAATCATAATCAGATTTCTTTTATGTGTCAAGAGGATTAATATCTAATCCAGTTTTTACG
>JAAYVC010000123.1 GCA_012517375.1 bacterium
CGCAGGATCGTACGGCTCGTACCAGTCCGCAACCCACTCGAAAACGTTGCCGACCATGTCGTAGCAGTCGTAGTGGTTCTTGCCCTTCTCGAAGGAGCCTACAGGAGCCGTAAACTCGTATCCGTCGAGCTTGCCGGTATCACCCCAGTTGCAGTAGTCGTCATGCCACTCGTTGCCCCAGGGATAAAGTGTAGTTCCACCGTTTGACGCCGCGTACTCCCATTCAGCCTCGGTCGGAAGCCGCTTGCCCGTCCACTTGGCGTAGGCCGAAGCTCCGTACCAACTGACGTAGAATACAGGATAATTCTCCCTGCCCTTCCTGACTATGTATTTCCCATCTTCAAGCAGGATGTCCGGGTAGCTTGTCTCATCCAGCCAGTAGGAGCCTCCCTCCTTTTGGTTGCCTACATCGTTCAGGAATTCAGAGTACTGCTCGTTGGTCACCTCAAAGCGGTCGAGAAAGAAATCATTGAGGGTTATCTTTCTGACAGGCGTAGTGAATCTATCCGAGCTGTCGCCCATGAGAAAGGTGTTTGTAGCCGTAATGAGAACCATGCCGAGTGGAGTGACTGGAACTGGCCAGTATCTATAGATGTTTTCCCGATACTCCTTAGCGGATACGACAAGCTCCTTGTTGATGTCCAAGCCGCTCAGGCTTGAAAGAATCTCAATGGCTTTTTCTGAAGTGCGTTTTTTTTGTTTTTTGAACTCGTCCAGAAACTGCGCGATTATCTCAGGGTTCCCGGACTTATCAACCACCTTAGCCCAGAAGTAGGGCGCTATCTTATAATTCAGCCATTCAGCGTCGCCTCCCTCAAGCGAACTGAAAGTTGCCTCGCGCCATTTCCTGAGATCAAAAACCATTGATGAATCCTCAAACGCCTTATCGTCAGGACACAGTTCGTAAAGCCCTTCAGGGTAAAACTTTTCGTCTATCTCGAACATGTAGTACTGCGCCAGCCCGTCGCCAATCCATCGGTTCATCGGGTCTTCATAAACCCTGTAGATTTTAGCAAGGGAGCCTTCTACCCATTCATGCGGGAGAATTTCGTATTTATCTATGTCGCTCGTATTCGGCGATAAGCCCCATCCCCCTATAAAGATTGAATGATTATTGTCTAGTACAATCTTCAACGGTTCAAACTCCATCTTTGATGAATTCGCAATAAGTGCTTTTTCTGTCTTCAACACCGCCATTAAGCTCTCAGCCTGCTTTTCGTAGCCTTCGGTGTAAAGTATACGTATTCCGGCTTCGTTCAACTCGGGCCAGCCGTATCCTGTTTCAAAGCCGCCTTCGCTGAAGAAAAGTTCTGTTTCACCTCCCATGCCCGTCATGCTGAATGGAATTGATATTGGGTTGTTTGAATAGGCGACGCATCTTGCTCTTGAAAAGATATTAATCCTTGGCGCCCAAAAGAACACCTCGCCGTTTTTATCGGTTTTTATTTCAGCTTTCTTTTTCCCAAAGCTGACGACAAATAATGCGCTTGTATCCGGCTCCCCCCTGCTTCCTTTTTTTACAGCCTGAAGTACCAAAGGAAAGCTGTCGTTTTGAGGAAAGATAAAGCTCAGTTTGACTAGAAGGTCTTTCATGGGGAATGAAGACTTGCTTTTGTAACTTACATTATTTGCCGCAAGCATTGGAGCGAAACCGATGCTTATCAGAAAAAGTATTAATGCCATTTTTTTTGCAAATTTCATTTCTTTTACCTATTCGCTTTAGGTGGGTGGGGTATCCCACACCCACCTTTATTTAATTGATTTATCAATTAGGCGGATTTATCCACCATATGAGTCTATATTCGCATTTGGTCAGGTGATGTTTACCGCCGCCCTTGTCCTCGTACTTGCAGTCGTGCTCCTTCTCGAAGTGCTTTATGTATATACCGCCGCTCCATCCCATCAGGTTGCCGTTTTCCAGGGCTTCGCGCGTATCGTCATGATCGCTTGATGACATGCATAAATCTTCGCTAGACCCGAAGGCTCCAGCCGTCGCATCGCAGCAGTCCTCAACAAGAGCTTTGATATCCGCGCCATTGATGTAGCTAGCCGCAGTCTTGAGATTGTTCGAAGTCGTAACGCAGGATGTCCAATTCGATTGCGAAGCGTAGGTTTCAAGCGCGCTGCATAGACCCAGGAAGTTTGTTTTTGCCGCCGTAGTAGTAAAGGTGATGTTGTTGGCGTCGATTGCCTCTTTGACCCATTGGATCAGGACGGTCTTTTCAGCGCCCTCATATCCGTAGTAGTCGGGCGTCTGCGCCGACGCCGCTATAGGTATCGCCGCCGCCATTATTATTGCCGCTATTGTTATTATTCTCTTCACGTTTTCCTCCATCATTCAGAAGCTGCACTTTGTGCAGTTAGCGAGTTTTTTTCCGGGCGTCCCTCTTGCCCTTGCACCTTCCTGCTCATTGCTCGCTTCTCAGGGACTTGATGCGCATTGCCAGAATCATAATCAGATTTCTTTTATGTGTCAAGAGGATTAATATCTAATCCAGTTTTTACGGCATTAACAGTGTAGTATATAATATATCTATTGTATATGGGATACGAATGCCTTCATCAAGCCTCCCCCTTCCCGCCTTGACAACTCCGCATTCCCGGCTATTCTCCAGTGCCACCACGTCAACCGCTCAAGGAGTAGCGAATGAATGCAAAACTAATCCCGGCTTTCTGGGTTCTTGTGTTCACGGGCGTTCTGTCCGCTGAAACGGATGCAACGTTCACAGGCTCCTTCCGGGTAGCAAGCCCTTCTTACGTCGAAACCAGATACATCGATATCGAATACGAGCCTCAAGGATTCTACTCGGTAACCGCTCATTTCTGCGACCCGGAGCGCTCATGGAAAGCGAGAGGGCTCGAGGCGTACGGGTATCTTGGAGTGATGGCTTGGGGAGACGCTCCCGCGATAGCCGTCTACGAGAGAAACGCCTCTGGGCTAGCAGGGCTTTCAACCGGCTACGAGTACACCAATGTCATAGCGGAAGCCTCTGCAGGCGCAGAACCCTTGACGCTGTCCGGTATAGACTTCCAAGGCGCCTACCAGTTGACGGGCAACATAGGCGACCGTAAAGACTCCACCGAATCCTATGAGATAATCAGGGATATGGTTCTCCCGGAAATCGCGCCGTTCGATTACACCATGACCATCAAGCCCTCAGGCCCGATCTGGAAAATCGAGTATACATCCCAAGCCAGTGATTGGGGTAATGGAATCGGGATTGCGGCTGGGGATGTGCTTGTTATCGGTTTCATTGACGATTCCCAGGACACGGAGATTTGGATGCTCAAGCGCAAGGAAGATGGCTCAGAACTCGAAGGCAGGTGGCTGTACTGCTTTAAAGACAGGTCCGAGAAGGATGTCGTGATGAACGGCTGGCTCTATGCAAAAAAAAATGAACCGTGAAAGTGCCTCGACCCTTGAATAAGAACCGGAGGAAGAGATGAGAATCAAGGTAGCTACGTTATTTTTGATAATGGCATGTTCGGTTTTCGCCGACCGCGAACCTTCAGCGTTCGAAGGAACATACACAGTCACCCGGACAAACATGAAAACCGGCGAGAGCGATTCGGAGGAGCTTCGAATCTCGTGGTTCGGCGGCTGCTACCTGTTCGAGTTTATTCAGGGAGGGGGCGGTGGCGAATTAGTCGAACAGGAGGGCGTAGACTTCGGCGACTGGACGGCTTCTTCAAATATCGACTATGGCGCAACGGTCGGGCTATACAGGAAGGAGGGGGATGACATTACGGGTGTCGAGCTTTACATCCCTGACACCACGTTCTACGTTATCAAATCCGGCAATGCCGAGTCCCTAGAACTTGCCGAACAATGGGCGCGCGGCAGCTACCAGCACTTTGAGTATTTTGAAGACGGCACGAGTCACGAGTCGTCGATGGAGCTTCTTGGCAATTCCACACTCTGGACAATGAAGTGGTTTCCCTGGTGGGCGGACTCAAGGAGCTTTACGGGCTGCGGACTGGCGTCTGGTAGCGGTGTCGCCATGCTCTTCGAGATGGACGGCGGCATGATCTTGAGGCTCTACGCGATAACGGGCGGGAACCTCGAGGGCCGCTGGCTCAGCAAATCCTGGGACGCAGAACGCGGAGGCTTTAAGCTTGAAACAGGCGCAGAGGAGCTGTGGGTCCAAAAGCTATACGAGTAATCGCACAATAAACCCTCAAATCTCCGCGCCCTCCTCGCCCTCCTCGCCCTTGATTCCGCCAGTTTGCCATATCAACCTCTTACACGTAGTTCCTCCGTTCACCCTTGACTTTGCATTCTTAAACTTTATACTTTGCTCAAACATATCAAAACTAAGGAGGAGTAATGCCGAAAAAAATCGTCATTCTCTCGGTTGCAGCTTTAATGATAATTGCTTTTGCCGGCTGCGAGATATTCGGAGGCGGCACAGGCGTAAAGGGCAAGCTTATACTTGAACCCGGCCAGTCAGGCGACGTCCGCAACGCAAGAATCGAACTTTACGAGACGTCGGACCTCACCGGCGACCCTGTCAAGATTGGCCAGTCGGAATCAGGCGGCACAGACGTTAGCGAAGCCGAGTTTAAACTCACCGATGTTCTTCCAGGATATTACTATCTTCTTGCGTGGAAGGATATAGACGGCGACGGCGACATCTCAGGCGGCGACCTTGTCGGCGTTTACGGCGGAACCTACAAGCCTGGCAAGGGCGGACAGAAGCTCACCATAGAGGACAACAAGCTCACCGATGTCGGCCAGATATCGATGCGTATCTTTGTCGAGCCTTTAGCCGTTGTTGCCTCCGGAGCCATCGGCGACCAGGGTTACTCGGTAACTTACACCTACACCTTTAACGAAAACGTAACATTGTCCACCTTTACTGTGACCGTACCCGGATACGATCCCTATCCGGATACAGAGGAAACCGGCGCCCGCAACTCCGGACAGAGCTACACCACACAAAAATATGTCATTGGCGGAGGAGAAGTGCTCATCCCTCACGGCACCCATACACTGCGTTTCCAGGGCACGGCCTCGGGCGACGCCTTCGACCTCACTGTCAACATCACCCTCTAATCCAATACGAGATTCGAAGGGCGGCTTTGCCGCCCTTTTTTTGTTGCGTCGCCTTGTTAGCGTCCCGCGTCTCATATTGACAATTCTTTTTTCCGAGATATGCTTGTGCCAAAACCGTCACGGAGGCAGCATGAGGAATCTTTATCTCTCAGCGCTCGCGCTTGCGTTTACAGGCTGCGGGCTCCTTTCGAACAGTCAGAATGAAAAAAACGGTACGGATAAATCAAGCGTAAGGGAGCAGGATCCGCTCTTCGAGGGGACTTACAAGCTTTATAATGACGAAGGCGATGCACTCACGCTCACAATAACCGAGTTTGAAGAGGGCTACAAGCTGAGATGGGAGACTCCGGACGGAGATAGCTGGCAGGGCTCTGGTTACGTTATAGAAGGCGTTCTCGCCGTAGAGTCGCCGAAGGACCCGGGCACTTTCGGTTTTTACGAGAAACAGGGCGAAGGACTCTCAGGCATATTCACGACACTCGAAGGCGATGGATACTTTATAGAGCATTCCAGAGGCGCAAGGCCGCTCAGGCCTTCTTCACGCAACCTTTCGGGAGCCTACAGCGTGATAGGATTCGACCCCTCGGGTGAGGGTTACGAGGATGCCTACTACCTTAAGCGTTCGGGCCGGACATACAAGGTTCTTTGGGGTTCAGAGGATGAACCGACGCTTGCGGGTGCAGGGATCGCATCCGGCAACATCTTCGTCGCAGGCGTAGGCGTGGGCGGGAGCATCGTTGTGCGGTTGTACAAAATCTCCGGCTCAAAGCTCGACGGCCGCTTCTTCTATTCGTATTTCGACGACATGGAGTTCAAGGAGCATTTGACGTCGAACGGCGAGATTGCCGAGAAGGAATAGCTTAACAAATCAAGGAGGAATCATGAGGAGCATTCAAACCGTCAGGTTTATATCCGCAGTCTTCGCGGCAGGTTTTGTGGCAGGCTGCTGCGGTTTCCTGACTGACGGCAGCCAGGCTGAGAGGGAAAAACCAGGGGAGTCGAACCAGCCGACCGAATCGGTACGCCAGAAGAGCTTTGCGGGCAGATATGAGATGGAAAGCGAGGAATACGAGGACCTCTCCCTGGTCATAAAGAAAAAGAGAGGATATTACACGCTCGAATGGGGCGTTCCTGCGAGCGAGCCGTGGACGGCTACAGGCGTTGAACTCGACGGCTACCTGTGCGCGTCCACAGGCGGGGAGGAAGGCGTCGTTGGAATCTACGAGAGGAAGGGTTCCGGAATATCGGGTCTCTGGCTGGTGGACGGCGGCAACTATATTAATGATTTGAGCAAAGATGCCGAGCCTCTGGAGACGTCCAGCGTCGATTTCTCCGGCAGCTACCTGATGACTGCCGACTATGCCGATGCAGGCGAGAGCTATAGCTATAAACTGATCATCAAATCTAACGGCGGCAAGCACGCGGCGACCGAGGAATTCGAGGACGGAGGCATCGTATCAGTATACGCCTTGGCGGTCGACCGGATAATAATAATGGGGTTTCCGGTAGGAGGCAGCCTTGTTACGAAGGCGTTCAAGAAGAGCGGCGCAAGACTGGAAGGCAAGTTCTTCTACTCCTACTACGACGAAGAATCCGGGCGCGAGGAGGTCGTGACAGGGGAGGAGAGCGGCGAAAAGGAATAACTTCACGGTAGTTAAATGATCAACACAAGAGGAGAACTTTTGAAAAAATTCTGTGAAATCAAGTTGGTATCTGCTATTGTCACGACCGCACTCGTAGCTGCCTGCGGGCTGGGTTCGGCAAGCGACGAGAGCCGGCAGTCAAACTCTTTAAGGCAAGCCGGAAAGACGTCCGGCAAATCTTGCGATTTCAGCGGAAGCTACAAGGTTTCAGGAGAAGGCTATGAAAACGTTACCCTGAAGATAAAAGATGAAGGAAACCACTACACCCTTGAATGGTTATACCCGGAGAGTGAGCGCGCGACAGGCGTGGAGTTCTCGGGATACCTCATTGCATCTACCCCGGGCGAGAATGGAATAGTAGGGATATACGAGAAAGATGGCGGAAGAATAACAGGTCTTTGGTTGGAGGACGGGGAGTACTTATCCGAATCAAGCAAAGGAGCGCGCACTCTTAAAACATCAGGTCATGATTTCTCGGGAACCTACGTTGTCCACTCGAATCAGGTAGGAGACGAAGAGGCATATACATACGGATTGACTATTGAAAAGAACTCCGGTCTGTACAGTGCGACCGCGGCATATGAGGATGGAAGCCTGGTCTCGGACGAAGTAGTGGCTGTAGATAACATAATTGTAGTGGGCTATCCGGTGGATGGGCGATTGGTTACGCATGCATATAAACTGAACGGTTCGCGGCTTGATTGCAAGTTCTTCTATCCCCGTCCCGACTATCAAACCGGACTGGAAGAGTTGTTTGTCGGGACCGAGATAGGCGAAAAGGATTAGCCTGCGGCCCCGAGTGCGTATTGACAGAAACGTCTGAAGGAATATGCTTCAGGAAGATAAACCAAGGAGGAACAATGAAGAAAAACCCAGTGATAATCTATGCAGCCCTTTTTGCGGCGCTTGCGGCGTTTGCAGGCTGCGGTCTTACTGGAAAAGGCGGAAAGGACGATAGTCCGATCACGTCTAAAGGAAGATCGACTAACTTTTCCGGCACTTACAACATCGAAGGACCCGATTACCAGGGAACGCTCACTATAAAGAAAGCGGGTCAGGGTTACACTCTTGAATGGAACTTCCCTGACGGCCAGACGCATTACGGAACAGGAATCGAGATGGAGGGCGTTCTGGGTGCGGTTTATGCATCCGAAGAAAATGCGGGCGTCGCCGCCTACAAGAAGGACGGAACGAAGATAACGGGGCTCTGGACGCCCGCCTCGGGCGAAGAAATAGCCTATGAGCGCAGCCGCGGGGCGAAAGAGATTGAGATATCCTCGCGCAGCATAGCAGGCGTCTACGACGTCGAGGGCAAGTACATTGACGGCGAGCCTTATGAGAACGTTCTTACCCTCGAGCGTACGGGCGACACCTATCAGGCATACTGGGAGTGGGATGACGGTTCGAGCTTTGCGGGAACCGGATTCCTGATAGACAACATAGCCGTTGTAGGCTTCGGCGACGAGGATGGAGCAGGAGTGACCGTATACAAGGTAAAAGGCTCCACGCTTGACGGTAAATGGCTCTTTACTTCCTACGACGATTTTTCATCGGTCGATAAAATAACCTTGAGCCCCGAAAAGGCGGTCAAGCAATAAAGATTGTTAGCAGACGGACTTGCTAAGTCCGTCTGCTAAAATCCCTTGACACTCTAAAACCTGAGAGTATGCTTCAGTTATGAGCGTCAAAAAAGGTCCTTTCAGTGCGTAAACCCTGGGGTATATTCATCTTCTTTCTTGTCGTTATATCTGGAGGGCTGTTATGGCTGGTTGCCTTGAACGGGTGGAGATTCGAGAGCCTTTTTGAATTAGCGGGAAAAAAACGCGATAATGCAGGATTCCATGCCAAAGACAGCGTAGATTTCTCGGGCACCTATATCGTTTCATCCGGCGACAGTTCACGGGATACGTTGACGATACGCAGGGTAGGCAAGGGATACAACCTCTGCTGGCGCGACGCATCAGGTCAGACGTATTACGGAAACGGGCTCGAGAAACAGGGTCTGCTCGCTGCAGTCTACGAAATGGCGCTTCCCAAAGGCAGGCGCGCAGGGGTCGCGGTTTACACAAAGAAGGGCAACTCGCTTTCCGGTCTCAAGGTAGGTTCTGGAGACGATAAGTTTACACTTGAGGGGACGGATGGAGCAGCAGGTCTTACCCCCTCCGCAACAAGGCTTGGCGGCACCTGGAAGCTTGAAGGCACGAATCCGAACGGTTCCGCCTACAAGGGCGTTCTTAAACTCGACCATACAGGCCCTACGTATGCCGTCGAATGGCAGATTGAGGATCCGCCTTTGTTCGGTACGGGATTCAGCGTTGACGATATCCTGATAGCGGGCTACGGAACTTCTATGGGGCTTGGGTTGGTTGTCTATACGATAAGCGAAGGAGAGCTTACTGGTACGTGGCTATATTCGGATTTCAGCCGTCTCGCTGGGACATCCGATATCCGAACCGGCAAGGAGATAGCGACAAAATAACCCGCTTTACGTGAATCAGCCGGAAACATACCCCTCTGGTCAGAATCTGTATCTTAGCGCCAGCCCCAGGCCGTTTGTCGTGGGTTCGAGCGTAAGCCGCTGGGACTCCCTGAAATGAAACATATTGGCGTCCACGTATGCATCAGCCACCGAGTAGGCAATAACAACACCCGTGAGAAAGAAGAGTGCATTCCTGCGGTAAGCGTATTCGCGTGCAGAATCGGGATACGCTCTCGTCCATGCGGTGTCCAGATTCAGCAGAAGCAGTTCCTGTCTTGCCGCAAACGCAGCGAAACCTATCTCGGCTGCGGCAATCACTCCTGCTTTCCAGTAGCTTTCGTTGTAGAACTGCCCCCCGCCCGGAAGGAAAAGGGAGAGAAGCATTGCAGTTCGGACCGATTTCAAGGGCTTAGTGCTCAGCGTGTCGGAGGCGGCAGTATCGGCAGCAACAGTCGTCGTGTCGGGCAGAGACTCTCCGGAGGTTGCTGTCTGTGCTATCGATATTGTAGTTGTGACAAGAAAGGCAAGAAGAAAGGAAAGTCTCACGGGATTACTACCGAAAGCGCTTTCGGAATGAGCGAGATTTCAATCTCGGAAACAGGTTCTTCCATAACCTCGCCGTCGACGTGGTAGTGAACGGGTCTAGAAAAGCTGAGCTTCATTTTTTGAAATTTGTGCATGGAGACAACGTCCGTTATCTCCACGTGTTTGCCTTTTATAGAGGTCGGAACAAGAGTCAGGAAACGCAGCTTCGGGATCTTGCGGACAAGGCATAAATCGAGCTCGCCGTCGTCGAGCACCGCGGCAGGTGTAAGCATGAACATTCCGCCGTGCCATCGTCCGTTGCCTACAGAGACTGTCATAGCTTCAATCTCAATCGACTCCTTCTCCGTCTCCATCTTCACCGTAGGCGATTTGAACACGCTCAAGGTTTTGAGAACTTCTATGAAATACCCGAAGTCGCCCTTCCATCTATTTAACTGCATGCCGCGCGCCACGTCGGCATCGAAGCCGGAACCGAAGATGTTTGCAAATAATCTCGAACCCGCCTTCCCCATATCGATTCGCCTCGTCTTCAAAGGCTCCATATAACGTTCGGGGTCGGCGTATTCTATTCCGGCGGTTCTTATGAAGTCGTTGCCTGACCCGGTCGGAACAATCGCCATCTCAACCTCTGCTCCCTTCAAGGCGTTCACAGCCGTGTTAAGGGAACCGTCGCCGCCTACGATGACGATTCTTTTTACCCCATGGCTGACGGCCTCCTCTGTATAATGCTCAATCATGCCTACTTCGTCGCAGAGCCTTACATCCAGACCCTTGCCGGCGAACATCTGTCTCCAGTGCTTGCCTGTCTTACCCTTACCAGCCGAAGGATTAACTAAATACCTGACCTTCATTCTCAGTCTTCCTTTCCATCGCCGGGTTCAATTAAAAGAAATTCAAGGTCTGCGGAATATCCTTTCGTCGTCATCTTGAACCCGAGCTATTTTAGGTATATCTCGAGCCTGCGGTTTCTAGCCCTGCCCTCAGGCGTCGAGTTGTCGCTTACGGGTCTTGCCGCGGAAAGGCCGCACGGCATGAGTCTTTTCGAGTCGATGCCCTGCGCCAGAAGATAACGCGCAACGGATGCCGCCTGCGCCGATGTGAGTTCCCAGTTAGTCGGGTAGGTGTTCGAGGAAACCCTGACGTTATCCCAGTGGGCCATGATGATGACCTCATTTGCAGACGCTCTCATCGACGGCAGAAGCTTGTCGAGCTCGGCCTTGCCCCTGGCAGTCAATTCGGCGCCCGACTGCACGAAGGCTATGTCGCCCGATATGGTTCCCAGAAGCCCTGCATCAACCTTGACGGGCGTCGTGTCGGGGTTCGTAAGCATAGTATCGGGCGCGATAGAGGTGTCGAGAGGGTTTCCCTCGAGAGCGGCTATCTTCGCCGTCCACATCTGTATCTCTTTTTCCTGCTCCTTGTACCCTTTCTCGAGGGGTGAGTAAAATATGAAGTAGCCGGCGACTCCCGCAGCTGCAAGAATCAAGGCTATTATCCAGCCCAAATATCTCATTTTAAACCCTCCAGAAGCTCGCTTAAGCGAGCGGCTTTTTTAGTGTATGAATCCTGTCTCTCCCGCTCCCTTGACACAATCTCATCGGGCGCATTCGAGAGAAACTCCTCGTTTTCAAATTTGCGTTTGATGCTTTCTATCTCGCTTGCGAGTTTTTCGAGTTCCTTTGATAGTCTTGTACGTTCGGCTTGGAGGTTCAGCTTTCCCGCGCTCACGAGTTCCGAAAGAGGCAGGTATATCTCGCCCCACGGCAGCACCGCGCCGGACGAGGGATGGGGTTTTGCCTTGGTTCTTTCGAGCTTCTCAATCTTTGCAAGTTCAAGGTACTTCATGTGTTCTTGCAAGAAGCGGTACAGATCATCCCCGACATTAATGGATACGGATATCTTCGCATCAGGCGCTATGCCTAGCTCCGCCCTCATCGTTCTCACGGCTGTAACCATCTCGACGAGAGCGTCCACTCTAGCGTCTCCGGCGGAGTATTTGTCCTCCAGCTGAGGCCAGCTGTCCTTGTATAGTCTCGAGGAACCAAAACCGAAGCGCTCCCAGAGCTCCTCGGTTATGAAAGGCATGTAAGGGTGAATCATTGCCAGCGACGCTTTAAGAACGTAAAGGGCTGCCGATATTGGTCTTGCGTCCTTTTTAGCAATCTTAGTAAACTCAAGCCCCCAGTCGCAGAACTCGTGCCAGAAGAAGGTGTATATCATTTTAGCCGCGCTGTAAAGGTCGTGCGCTTCTATGAGTTCGCGCGCATCGCGGGCGGTTCTTGCAAGCCTTGCAAGCATCCAGAACTCCATCGGCGTCGGATCATCGGGTATTGCGGCTTTATCGCCGTCCCTCAGGGAGTCAAGAAGCCTTGCCGAATTCCAAAGCTTGTTTGCGAAGTTGCGTCCTACTTTGATGCGCTCCTCAGAATAAAGCACGTCCTGCTCCTTGGGAGTAATCAAAAGTAGGCCGAATCTCAGGGCGTCGGCCCCGTAGCGTTCTATCAAATCGAACGGATCGGGTGAGTTTCCGAGGCTCTTGGACATCTTTCTGCCTTTTTCGTCCCTTATCATGACGTGGAAGAAAACCTGGTTGAATGGCGCCTGACCTGTGAACTCGAAACCCGCCATTATCATCCTTGCCACCCACAGGTAGATGATGTCCCATCCTGAAACGAGAGTGGAAGTAGGGTAGAAGCGCTTGAAATCGTCTGTCTCCTCGGGCCAGCCCATCACGGAGAACGGCCAGAGCCACGATGAGAACCACGTGTCGAGGACATCAGGGTCCTGCTCTAGCGCTTTGCCCGAGCACCCCGGACACATCATAGGCTCATCAATCGATGCAAAAACCTTTCCGCAGCTCTTGCAGGTGTATACGGGGATCCTGTGGCCCCACCAGAGCTGGCGAGAGATGCACCAGTCCTGGATGTTTTCCATCCAGTGGTAGTAAAGGTTTCGCCATCTTTCGGGATAGAAGCCTATGGTACCGTCTCTTACAGCCTTGATTGCCGGTTCTGCAAGCGTTTTCATCTTCGCGAACCACTGCTCTGAAAGCAGGGGCTCAATCACGGTATGACAACGCGAGCATTTTGCAGCGGAGAGCCTGTACGGCTCCGTTTTCTCTAGAAGACCCTGGGACTCGAGATCGGCGACTATCGCCTTGCGGGCTGCGTAGCGGTCCTTGCCGGAATATGCGCCGGCGGCCTCGGTCATCACGCCTTTATCGCTGATGACCCTTATTTTTGCGAGCTTATGGCGCTCCCCTATCTCGAAGTCGGATGCGTCGTGGTACGGCGTAACCTTGACTGCTCCGGTTCCGAAATCCTTTTCCACAACTTCGTCCGCGATGACGGGAATCCTGCGGTTCATGAGCGGAAGCGTCAAATACTTCCCTATGAGCGCTTTATACTTTTCGTCTTCCGGGTGGACTGCAACTGCCGTATCGCCCAGCATCGTCTCGGGCCTTGTCGTTGCAACCGTGATAAAGCCTGAGCCGTCCTCTAGCGGATATTTAATGTACCATAAGTATCCCTGCTCGGTTTCGTACTCGGTTTCCTCGTTCGAGATAGCGGTATGGCATCTCGGACACCAGTTCACTATCCGGAGGCCCCTGTATATGAGTCCTTTGTCGTAAAGATGCTTGAACACCGTTCTCACTGCGCGAACAAGCCCTTCGTCGAGCGTGAAGCGTTCGCGCGACCAGTCTGCGGCGAATCCCAGACGCTCGTGCTGCCTGCGGATAATAGCGCGGTGCTCCCTTGCCCAGCGCCACACCTCTTCGATGAAGCCGTCGCGTCCCAGCTCCTCCTTCTTCTTGCCTTCCCTGGCGAGCTTCTTCTCGACGACCACCTGTGTGGCTATGCCGGCGTGGTCCATGCCAGGAACCCATAGAGCGTTCTTGCCCTGAAGGGAGTGGAATCGTACGAGTATGTCCTGGAGTTCGTTATCGAGCACGTGCCCGAGAGTCAGCTTGCCCGTGACGTTGGGTGGAGGTATAACGATCACGTAGTTCTCGGCTCTGTCTCCACGAGGGGGCGTGAACAAGCCTTCCTTTTCCCAAGCCTCCGAGAGGCGCTCCTCGATGCCCTTGGGATCGTAGGTCTTCGGAAACTCACCTTGCATCATGTATTATAGAATTGCATAACTTAAAAGTCAAGCAGGAGAAGCTTCGTATGCCTCATTAAGTTCTCCACGACCTGGAAACTCAGCCGAGCGACGCCTCCAAGACCTCGTGCACTTGTTTGACAATCCCTTCCGCACGCCCTTTTACCTCTTCAAGAAGGCGGTTGGCCTCATCGAGTAATGTCCTGGCTTTCTTCTTATCCTCAAGACCAGCAACGTTTATCATCACGTTGTCTCGAGCGCCTTCGGCGGCGGCCAGAGCCTGGGCAGCCGCTGTCGAAACGTCGGAAATAGAATTCTTGTTGCCCTTCGATGCGGTTACCTTTGCGAGTTCCAGCACCTTCAGCATGTTTTTCACTACGGAAAGAGGAACCTCAATCGCATTCAAAGTCGCCTTTTCCAGCGCTTCATTCCTTAGCGCCTGTTCCTGCTCCGTCTTCTTGGGCAGTCTCGATGCGTCCATCAAGGCGTTGAAGGCGTCAGTGTCCCGGTCGATGGTTCTTCTCAGTTCATCCTTCAAAGCCTGCGCCTCGACCGCCACGCGCTCCATCTCCTGCCACGCTTCCTCGTAGCCCTTCTTGCCGTGGGTCAAATTGGCGACCATCGAAACTAGCGCTGCTGCCTGCGCGCCCGATACTGCGGCTGCAGAGCCGCCGCCCGGCGCGGGCGAATCGCTCGACAATTCGTCGAAATATGACGAAAGCTTCATGCCCTCAAGCTTGCCCTCCTTGACGACGAAGCTTTCTACAATCTTCTCCTCGGGCTTGAAAGGATACAGATCCCCGAGCCCAAGAGAAAGCACTGCTATGTGTACTAGTTCCGCTTCAGGCACTCCCTGCGAGCGGCCCATCTTTGCAAGATAATAGCGTCCAGCATCCAGCATCGCCTGTTTGGGAATGAGTCCCACAAGCTCGGAGCCAGTAACACGCGCGCCTCGCCGCTCGGCCTGCTTCGAGCACTCATCGAATACAACGTGAATGGGCGTTATCTTGTAGTTCGTGAAGTTTATCGATATCTGCGCGCGTCCATATTCGTCAATCACCCAGCCAACCGCCTTGACGTGCTTGAAGAGTCCGGGCACGTTGACGGTTTTACCATCCTTATCCTTCACTATGTTGCCGTCGGCGTCCCTTTTTGCCCTGCCCCCCTCGCGGATATCGAGCGCTATATCGTTGGCTATCTTGCGGTCGCGTGTATTGAGATTGATATTGTATGCAATAAGGAACTCCCTTGCGCCTACAGCTGTGGCGCCCGACTTGGCGTTGAATTCAAACGGACCGAAGTCGGGCTTCCAGTAGGGGTCGCCCGTACGCGCGGCAAGACCCTCGTACTCGCCCTGACGGACATTCGCTAAATTCTTGAACTCCGGTTTTGAAGCCGCCTCCTCGTACAAGTAGACGGGAATCCCCAACTCGTCTCCAATCCTTCGGCCTACTTTTCTTGCAATCTCGGCGCATTCTTCCATCGTCACGCCACAGACAGGGACGAATGGGCAGACGTCTGTAGCGCCCATTCGGGGGTGCGCGCCCTTGTGAGTGCGCATGTCTATTGCTTCTGCTGCAGCCTTTACCACCTGGAAAGCCGCCTCTGCTACTCCTTCAGGGTCTCCTATAAACGTGATAACGGTCCGGTTCGTCGCCTCTCCGGGGTCAACGTCAAGGAGCTTTACCCCTTTGACTTTTTCTATGACACTCGTCACGGCGTCAATCTTTTGCCTGTCCCTGCCCTCCGATATGTTGGGAACGCACTCGACTATCTTCATTATACTGGCCTCCTTGGGGATTATCTAATTAAATTTTACTGAGCCGCATCCGCAAGTCAACAGAACTATAATACTACAGGAGACTTTAAATCATGCAGGTTTTTTAAGAGTCAAGCTTTGGCCGCAACGAATATCATCGAGCCGTTGTGATCAAATTCCCTGCGACTATAGTCTCCGTAAAGGTTCTCGACTTTCATGCCCGCTTTTTCCAGTAGGAGTTCCGCTTCAAACCTCCAGAGGTAGCGGACCGGAAACCTCCACAGAGTGCGTTTAAGATTTCCCTGAGGGTCCACCACGTCGTATATCCATTCAACTGAAATCATCTGATTCACGTGGTCGTATTTTGCTGACTCTGTTCGCGAGAGCTTGGAGCCGTCAGGCAGGTCGTGAGAACCGAGATAGGTGAACATGCTTCTTTTCACAATCCTGTCGTAGGATGGAGCGAAAACTGAAAGAATAAAACGCCCGCCTTTCTCAAGATGCCTTGATACGCATGCAAGGCATGCCTCCTGGTCCGCTCTTGTCTCAAGCATCTGGAAGGAGTTGAAGGGTATGAAGATCAACGAAAATTTCCTTCCTAAGTCGAAACTGCGCATGTCGGCGTGAATCCAGGTGATTCTCTTCTGCGCGTCAGGCTCGAGAGCGGAGGTCTTTTCTTTTGCTACGTCGAGCATAGCCTTGGAGATGTCCAGACCTGTTATTTCTATTCCCTGCTTCGCGAGTTCTAAGGTTATTCTGCCTGTTCCTGAGGCGAGTTCCAGAACCGGGCCTTTAACCTTTCGGGCTTCTTCCAGATATAGAGGTATATCCGAGCGGAAGTCCTGATGTTCTATGTCGTAGAACTTGGCCACCGGATCGTACAATTTTTTGAGTTCCATTGTTTCTCCTTTTTATATACCCCAGCGAGAAGCCTCGCTCTCGCCGGGGACCCCGATTTAGAATCAGGTTTAGCGTTGTCATTTTTCTTTTTCGGCTAGGACTATAAGTCTTTGATGCTCCCATGTCAGAGGCTCCTTTTTGCTGCTGCCCCAAGCGTCTAGAAACTCCAGTCCGTTGCGTTCGAGCATCGCAACCATCTCGTGCAATGAGTACATGAGAATACGAACCTCGCGTTCTATTTTATGCTTACCTTTAAGGTAAATCCATGTAGAGAACAATGTCGAGGTGGCAAGGTCGAAATCGAACTTTTTGAGCACGAACTCGCCGTCTTTTTCGAACCAGCCTTGTTTCACGAAGCTCTTCGCCATGTAATCGCGATTGATGGTTTCTATAAGAAACCTTCCGCCCGGCTTCAATGAGCCTGCCACTGAAGCGATAACATCGAGATTATCTCTTTCTTCAGCGAAGAACCCGAAAGAAGTGAAGTAGTTGTAGCATGCGTCAAATTCCCGTTCGAACGGAATCGAGCGCATGTCGCCCTCGAGGAACCGGACGTTAAGATCCTCCTTATTCTTGATCTCTCTGGCCTTTTGCAGATACTGCCCGGTTACGTCGAGTCCTGTGACGCCCGTGAAGCCGCGTCTTGCGAGCTCGAGCGCGTGGCGGCCCATGCCACAGGCAAGGTCAAGGACTCTCTCCTGCTTCTGCAATTTAAGTGCGTCGATTATAAAATCGACTTCCTTCCGAGTTCGCTCCGTTTCTATTATCTCCAGACCGAGACGGGCGTAGCTATCATCGAAAAAAGTCTTCCACCAAGGCGCGTCCTGCTCGAATTCATGGTTATTGCTCATCTTAGCTCCCTTGCTATCGATTTGCTGTCGACTTCGCCTTTGCTGAACAGGATAATCATCCTGCGGCTGTCCAGTGTGAAGGAATCACCCTCAATCGAGCCCCAAGCTTTGACGTAGTTCAATCCATACCTGGCAAACATATCTGCCAGCTCGTGCAGCGAGTACTGGCGAAGCTGCATTCTTCGAGTCCTCGGTTTACCGTCCTTATCGACAAATGTCCATTCGCCGTGATGGGTGGATGTAGCAAGGTCGAAACTGTTTTTTTCGAGCACGTAGTTCGGCGCCTCGCCGTGCCAGGTTTGTTCAGCAAAGTTGCGCAGAACCCAGTCGCGGTTGTTAGAGTCTAAAAGGAACCTGCCGCCCTGCCTGAGGGCGCCACCCACGGCGTCTGCGACCTTCTCGTTCTCGCGCTCATCCTCGAAATAGCCGAAGGATGTATGCCAAGAGTAGATAGCATCCAGTTTTCCGTAACCGGGGATGCGGCGCATGTCGCTTTCTATGAGATCGAGCTTGAATCCCATTCTCTTTGCTTCCTTAGCGGCGTGCTCGAGGTATTGCCTGCAGAAATCCTGACCGATGACGTGCTTGAAACCTCGACTTGCCAGTTCCAGCGCGTGGCGGCCTATGCCGCAGCAAAGATCGAGGACCTTCTCGCCAGGTTTCAAATCAAGCGCATGGATGATGAAGTCGACTTGTCTGGATGTCAACTTCGGTGTATGAGCGTCGAAACTGAATCGCTTCCAGTCGTCATCAAAGAAATTCTGCCACCACTCGGTAGCCCCAGAAGATTGCTGCGCAGTATTCTCGGTACCCCGATATCGGTTGTTTTGTATGTTTGTCATTTTTTACTCCTTAATCGCAAGTATCTTAAGATGATAAGCATCAAATGTTGCCGGAACTTTGTCCAGATTGGCCCAGGCGTCCTCGAAACGCAACCCGCTCTGAGAGAACATTCCGATCAACTCGTTCAGTGAATAAAGACGCAGTCTCATCTGTCTGTGATAGGTACCGGTGTGTGTAATCATCGTCCACGAGGAATAAACAGTTGAGGTTATTAAATCGAAAGTGCGATCCTCCAGTATATACTCATTGTTTACTCGCTTCCAGCCATTGCTCGAAAAGTTGCGGATAACCCAATCACGGTGTATGATATCGAGCAGAAGTTTGCCTCCGGGTTTCAGTGCCCGTGCTGCCGATGCAAGAATCCTTGCGTCGTCGGCGGGATCCTCGAAGTAACCCAGAAGGTTCATCCATATATAGGCTCTTTCAAACTCCCCGGAATAAGGAAGTCCCCGGGCATCGCCGGTAATGAATCTCGGAGCCAGATTCTCCAGTTCTGCCCTCGCCCTGGATTCCTCGGTTAAGATAGGACTCTGGTCCAAACCGGTCACGTGCTTAAATCCTCTTCGGGCAAACTCAAGGACATGCCTGCCAAGCCCCGAACCGATATCGACAATTCCTTGATGCTTGTTCAAATCAAGTACATCAATCATGAAGTCGACCTCCCTGCGCGTCTGCTCGATTCCGATTGAATCCAGATCGAGTCCGGCATATGTCAAATCAAAGAAAGTCTCCCACCACTGCACTCCATGAAATTGATTCTTAATCCCGTGGGGGCCCCGATTATTTTCACCCGGCGCTTCTGCTTTGCATCCGTTCGGGGATTCCAATAAACTATCCTTTCGGAGAGCATTTAAATCTGTCGAGTTTTCCATTCGAAAATTCTCCTTTAACACTCCTCCAGGATCTCGTGAGAGATCCGAGTCCTTGCTTGGGGGAAGTATCTTCTCACAAGATCCTAGGGTGCAGGTTTTGATTGTTTACCGTCAAGATCGCTTTCGACGTCGGCGTCTCCGCCTATGTCGCTAATATCAGATTCCATATATCCTCCTTGTTAAGACTTTACGGCTAAGAGCTTCTGCCTCTGGTGGCTAAGAGACAGCGGCTCCCTGTCAAGCGTACCCCAGGCTGCCTTGAACTCCAGTCCTGCTCTGGCAAACATCGCTACAAGCTCGTGAAGAGAGTACATGCGCAGGCTCAGCTCATGCTTCGTCGTGCCGTCCTTGGCGAAGTAAGTCCAGTTGCAGTTATTGCGCGACGTGGCTAGGTCGAACTCCCGCTCCTCAAGGAGGTATTCTCCATTGTACTCCGACCAGCCGCGCGTCTGGAAGTTGCGGACAACCCAGTCGCGGTTTACCACGTCCAGCAGAAATCTTCCCGCGGGCTTCAGTACGCGCGATGCTTCCTTTATTACCTTTTCGTTGTCGCGCTCACCCTCGAAGTATCCGAAAGAGGTGTAGAAGTTGTAGACGGCGTCTAGGCTTTCATCGGCAAAAGGAAGGTCCTTCATGTCGCCCTGGACGAACTCGACCTCGAGTTTCTCCTGCGAAGCTTTAAGGGTAGCCTCCTTGACGTATGCTTGTGTGAAATCGAGGCCGGTGACATTCTTGAATCCGCGCCTCGCCAGCTCGAGCGAGTGTCGCCCGACCCCGCAAGCCATGTCGAGAACCTTGTCCTGGGGCTTGAGTTCGAGCGCTTTGACGAGAAAGTCCGTTTCCTGTGAGGTCTCTTCCCTGGCTATCGAATCGAAACCAAGGCGTTTCCAGTTCGAGTCAAAGAATTTCTCCCACCAAAAAAACGCTTCGCGTTTTTTTGGTGAATCTTTTACCCCACGAACCTGCTTAGCATCTTCGTGGGGACCCCGACTTCCGCCATTGGGGGACGGGGTATATGTACCTTTTTGGACGTCTTGTTTGTTCATTTTTTCTTCTCCTAGCTTGAGAGGTTTTTGTCTATCTTATATCGAGATTCCATGTCTTCATCCGGGGCCCCCAAGAAATTGCTTAGGCAATTTCTTGGGTAAAAAAATTGCCCCGCCGGTTTTTTCGCCGGCGGGGCAGGAATCTTGAGCCTTATCGCTAAGGTGTTAATGCCTGACCCGCCCGGCCGATAGCAACGAATACTACCGCGTTAAGGCAGGGTATATACGAGCAACCGTCAAGGTGCATTGC
>JAAYVC010000124.1 GCA_012517375.1 bacterium
CAAGATCGTTTTCTTCCTGAAGCATCAGCCGGGCTTTTTCGAGTATGTCCAGGGCTCTTACGTGATTGCCTCTGCGCTGATCCAGAATCGAAAGGTTGAGGAGTATGCGGCCGTGCAGCTTCCTGTTTCCGAATATGACGACAAGACTCAAAGCCTCGTGCCATGCCTGTTCGGCTTCACGAAGTCTTCCTTGCCTGAAATGTATGCGGCCTATCGAAATCGCCGCCTTGCAGAAAGCTATATAATCGTCTGCCAGCCGCGCCTGATTCCGCGCTTCCAAGGCGTATTCCAGCGCTTTTTCAAATTTCCCGGCCTCAAACAGCATCTTGGATGCGAAAGAAGCAAGCGACGAACGCTCGACCGGCGACTTCTCCTCCCTAAGCTTATCCACTGTGGTCAAGAAAGCCTTTTCTTTTTCACCCGAATTGTATAACTCCTTCAAATTATTATATATATCTCTCTCTAGCATGTCAACACCTTTATTCTTTAGGATTTCCTCTTTTCTTGTTTTCCTGTTACCCATTCTTCAAAAAACACTCCTTTATGCCTTGATTATAGCGAATTCTGAATGTTTGTCAAGAAGAATGATGCTTTTTTTAGACTTTTTTTCTTGTTGAAAAAAGATGCAGAAAGAGCGTTATACGTCTTCGCGGATAAACGCTTTAAGGTGCCTGGTTTGATTGAAAAGAACAAGAGAGAACCCCCTCTCATCCGTATGTTCTACTATTGAGTATGAAGCCGTTTCCGGCGTAAGCTTCCAGAAATAGGGTTCGGGGATACCGAGCAGGCCGGCAATCAAGGGTTTGAGCACCGCTCGGTGTGTGACGACCGCGAACCCTCCTCCCCTTCTTTCTCCTGTGATGCGGATCAGGGATGAGACGGCTCTTTTTTGAACCAAGTCGAGCGTCTCGGCGCCCTCCATGCGGAGCTTTTCAGGCTCGGTGCGCCAGAGCCTGAATTCGTGAGGCTGTTCCTTCTCGACCTCCGACTTGGGCTTGCCTTCCCACGCGCCAAGGTAGATGTTGTTGAAGCCTTCCTCGATGATTGGCGCGATGGAGCGGCCTTGACAAACGATCTCGGCGGTCTGGTACGCGCGCGTTAAGGGGCTCGTGTACACGGCGTCGAGCGGCACGTTCATGAGTTCTGTCGCGAGCGAGCGTGCCTGCTCAATTCCCTGCTCGTTCAAGGGATAGTTGAAGCGTCCGCGGAAAAGTCCTTCGCGGTTGCCTTCACATTCCCCATGCCGGATAAGGTAGATTGTTGTGAGCATTGTTAATGATAGACCAACCTGCTCAAAGTCAACGTTAGGAACCGGCTTGACTGGACGGTACGAGGCTATATAATGGTTTTGATAATGAATATCGGCTTAATCCTTGATTGCCGATTTAATCCCTAGGGAGAATAATCATGAGATTTCTTGCAATTACGATCCTTACTTTCCTGGCAATATCCGATCTTCCGGCTTCGCCTTCAGGCAAGATAGCACTGAGGGTGTTTGACGCTTCCTCGCGCTCGCCGCTTGCAGGCGCGAATGTCGTGATCACGGGAACGGAGATAGGCGGGGCCGCAGACCAGAATGGCACGCTTATACTGAGAGACGTTCCCGCCGGTGTGTACTCGGTTGAGATCTCGATGATAGGCTACCGCACGCAGGTCAAAACCCACGTTGCGGTACAGCCCGGACGCTCAGCAGAACTCGAGGTAAGGCTCGAGCGTTCTCCAGTCGCGATGGGTGCCGTCGAGGTAAGGCCTGACTATTTCCCCAAGTCAGGGGATGCGGCTGTATCCAGCACCAACTTCTCATCGGCCGAGATAAGGGTGCAGCCGGGCGGAACCATGGACATCCAGCGCGTTGTCCAGGCGCTCCCCTCGGTCTCGGGAGGAAACGACCAGGACAACGAAGTAATAGTGAGGGGCGGCTCGCAAGGAGAGAACCTCTTTATTCTCGACGGTGTGGAGGTGCCATATCCCAACCACTTCGGCCTTTACGACCACCAGGGCGGGGCGATTAACCTGATAAATCCCTTGATGATAAGGGAAGCCGACTTCATCGCAGGCGCGTTTCCTGCCCGCTACGGCGACAAGGCGTCTTCGGTGATGGACGTCTCGCTTAAGCGGGGCTCCAGAGAGGGGCTGGACGGAAACGTTGACATGGGCGTCGGAGGCGTGGGCGCCATTATCGAGGTACCGCTCCTTCGGGGCAAGGGGTCGTTCATGGCTGCATACCACCGCAGCTTTCTCGATTTCATGTCTGCGATAGGACTTTTCCCAGAAGACGCGATACTGCCCTTCTACACCAACTACATGGCTAAGCTGAGCGTTGACATAACCCCAAGAAACGAGCTTTCTCTCATGGCGATTGCCGGTTCGGACGACCTCGACGTGGATATGGAAGGCTTCCTCAACGGCATGACCGGCACGCTCCATCTGGCCACATCAAGGCTTGTTTCGGGTCTTGGCTTACGGAGTCTTTTCGGCGAGCGCTCGTGGGGCAGGCTCTCAATTTCATACTCTCGCGCCCGCTGGGGCCAGTATCTGTATACTGATTCTCTGGATACCTTGAATTCGACGACTTCCACTCTCGATTCGTGGAAAGCGCAGTATCAGCTCTCTCTCGGCACATTCGAGGGTTTCCCGTTCGAGGCCGGAGCATTCGTTAAGTATGAACCCTCAGAGTACTCGTTCTACACGCCTCTAACGGACACAACCTTCCTCGATATCGGCGAGGACACGGCTGGATTGAAGGCGGGGGGATGGATAGAACAGCAGTTTTCACTCTGGGATGTTGCTGACATCGAGCTAGGCGCAAGAGCCGATTATTTCGACCTCGTCCACGAACTTGCTTTTTCACCGAGGGTGAGGATCTCGACCCGACCTCTTCTGTGGGACGTGAGCGTTCACGCAGGCTACGGCTGGCACTACCAGACTCCCGCCTATTTCCTTCTCCTTAACGACACGGCTAACTACGCACTTCGCAGTGAGCGCTCCGATCACTACATTGCCGGAATCGAGCGGCTGATAACGGATGATACGAAGCTATCCGTTGAGGGATACTTCAAGAACATCACAAATCTTCCGTTAACGGAGCCCCTGGACCCGCGAGGCGCACTCGTGGCCCAGGTTAACTCTCAGGCATGGGGCGTGGAATTCTTGATTCAGAAACGCTACGCACACAACTGGCACGGGACTTTGGGATACTCGTACTCGTCATCGGTGATGCAGAACCCTCTGGATAAGGCGGTGCTTGTCCCGGGCGATTACGACTACAGGCACATGTTAAGCGTGGTTGCCGCGTACAAGTTCGAGTTCTACAAGTACGAATGGTACTTGAGGCTTCCGGAGTGGTTCAGGATGTCTGTGGGAAGCTTCCTCTTCTCGGACGAGTCCAACCTCGGCTTTCGCTTCCGCTACATGGGCCCCAGACCGTACACACCCATGCAGTGGAACAGCCATGACTCTACGTGGAGCTATGATGCAGACGATTACAACTCGGTGCGCTACCCCGCCTATCACAGGCTG
The DNA here is from genome assembly GCA_012517375.1 of bacterium. Taxonomy (NCBI): domain Bacteria; species bacterium. The sequence goes on from JAAYVC010000124.1 coordinate 3,520, forward strand.
GACGTACGGTGGGATCACAAGTTTCTCTTCAAGGGCTGGAGCATGTCGTGGTACATAGAGGCGCAGAACGCATATGGACGAAAGAACGTCTGGCAGTGCATGTACATGCCGGGTGGCGTCGTTGATACGCTTTACCAGATGGCTCTACTGCCTTCTGGCGGCATGGTCATTGAGTTCTAGGGAACTAGGGGAAACTCGACTTCGACCGCGTTCCTTGAAAAAAGGCTTGACAAAAAAAAGGTTAATATAATTCTTTCCGCAGAAAAGAGGTGTATAAAGAGGATGAGAAAAAATAAACATTACATTAAGGAGCAATAACGTGAAAAAGACAAGCCTTACGTTGCTGGCGGCATTTGCGGCAGCTTTCGCGATTCTGGCTCCCGCCGCATTAATGGCAGACCAATCCAACCCGCCTGATCCCTGGCAACCGCCGGTAAAAGACACTACGGGTAGATACGAAACAATATATATCGACAGCATACCCTGGCAAAGATTAGTATGCCCTGCACCCGGTGAGATACACTGCACACTGCTGCTATTAGAACCCATGCCCATTATAGATATGGAACTCCTTGGATGGTTCTTTACGGATGACAATTACTACTACTTCCACGCAAAAGAAGTAGATGGAACGATTGTAAACGACGGCGACGGAACAATCCTCATGGCCGTGCCGAAGCGGTACCTTGATGAATAAAACAAAATTGAAATA
>JAAYVC010000125.1 GCA_012517375.1 bacterium
GAACTGGGCGCTCTGGGCAATCTTGATTGCGGTAACGGCGTGGGCGCTCGTCATTCTTGGAACAATTGACGACATAAGACCCCTCCGCTGGTGGATAAAACTCGTATGCGAATTCATCATAGCAGGATCGGCGCTGCCTTTCGTATTCAAATCGCTGAACATGAATCCTCATCCTTTAGTAATCGTTATGGCTGTCGTATTCATTGTCCTTCTAACGAACGGGTTAAATATAGTTGACGTTGCAGACGGACTTGCCGGAACTATTGGAATATGTTCGTCACTCGGTTTGTTTGCATCAATGCTTATTCTACCAGTAGGCTCTACGGTTTTTATGGCACCATTGATTCTTTCCGCCGTGCTGCTGGGATTCCTTATTTTCAACTGGCAACCTGCCAGCATATATCTTGGCGACGGAGGCAGCCTTCCCCTGGGCTATGTGGCGGGTGTGATGATAATCATATTCATTACCTCAGGCAGCCAGATATTTAACCGATTATTAATATCATTTTCACTCGTCAGCCCGGTTCTTTTCGAAATTGCCCTGGTATGCTTTCACAGGATAAAAAACAGACAGTTGCCGTTTCGCGGCAGCCCCGATCACTTTGCATTAAGACTTTCCAAGATAGGCTGGAAGGCTCCTGCGATTGCGCTAAGCGTTATCGGAGTGTACGTTCTGCTCTGGGCTTCCCTGGGCATTGCTTATCTAAAGCCTGTATTTTCTTATACTTACGTGGCAATAGTTGCAGTCTTCTACTTGACATGTTTTGTTTTGCTTTCGGGAATAAAGGTGCGGGAATGAGAAAACCTGTAGTAATTATCGGAGCCGGTCTTGCCGGTCTTTCAGCTGCATGGAAACTGAAAGACGGTTTCGAGCTGTTTGAAGCCGAAGATGAAGTCGGCGGTGCCGCAAGGACTATTTCTCACTCGGGTTTTCGGTACGACCTTGGTCCTCACGTTCTTTACTTTAAAGACCAGGGTATAAGGGAATGGGTGGAAAGAATCCTTGAAGGAAGGTGGGACTCCCAGCGCAGAAGAGCAAGGGTCAGAATCGAGAATGAGACAGTGGATTACCCGATTCAGGAGGGCTTTATGGCGTCGCCAAAACTGAAAGCTCTCTTTCTTGAGGACATGCTTGAATCTGACGGTAAGGTTGATGGGGATTCGACATTCACAAAGATAGCGAACGCAAAGTTCGGAAAGGCTATGGCAGAAAGCTTTTTCATTCCATATAACTCGAAGTTGTTCTCGCATCCGCTCGATGAGATGGACTCAAGGACTGCAAACACGTTTCTTCCTTCTTTCCCCAAGGAAGACCTTCACCATCTCTCCCATGTTGCGATAAAGAGAAGAGGGCTAAATGCCAAATTCTACTACCCATCGAAAGTTGGAATCGGGACGCTTCCGCACTCGATAGTTAATAACTTGGGAAAAGACATCCGGTTAAGCACAAGGATTGCAGCAATCAACTCTAAGGAGAAATGGGTCGAGACTGAAAAAAAAGAAAGGGTTTTCTATTCCGGATTGATAACTACCATTCCGCTACCGGAATTTTTGAGCCTTTGCGTCGATTCTCCGGAATCTGTTCGTGATTTAAGGCATTCACTGAAAAGCTCGGGCATGACTTTCGTACACTTTGCACTCTCCAAAAACCTCGCTGACGATTCCCATTGGACATACTATCCGAGTCCAGATTTGGCGTTTCACCGCACTTCTATCCCAGCGAATTATTCAAAGGATATGGCTCCATCGAATAAATGCGGAATAGTAACGGAGGTTGCCTTCAAATCCGACATTATCCCTGATTTCAGTGCAATCCTCGAGAAGACAAAAAAAGACATTCTTAAGATCGGAGTGATAGGCTCCTTTGCAGAGCTCTTTTCGCATGATTCAAAGATCTTGAGATACGCTTATGTCTTTCCTACCAAGCACAGCGAGGATGCAAAAAAAACAATCCACGCTCATTTTGGGAAATATGGCATTGAATTTGCAGGCCGATACTCAAGATGGGAATACGGAAATATGGAATCTGTCATAGTTCAGGGATTTGAGGCCGCAACAAGGATAAGAGATTGTGATTGAAACCATCTGTCGCATTGTCTTCTGGGTATGTATAGGACTTTACGCTTATATACTTATCGGTCACGGCCTTCTGCTCGCTTTTCTCAGCTTATTTTTCAAGAAACCTGTGAAGAAGAAAAATATAACCCCACATGTCTGTTTTATAATACCTGCCTACAACGAAGAGCGGTTAATCGAAATGAAGATACAAAACACACTTGAGCTCGACTATCCGGCAGACAAGCTTGAGATTGTCATCGTTTCTGATGCAAGCAGCGATAGAACGGATGAAATCGTCAGAAAGCATTCTCATAAGAATAAAAGAATAAAGCTTTTAAGACAACAGTGCCGCCAGGGAAGAACTAATGCCATCAATCTTGCCTTTGAAAAAAACAAAACTGAAATATTCGCGATCTCGGATGCGGATATTATGCTTAAGAAAACAGCTCTGACCGAATTAGTAGCCAATTTCACGGATCCGACTGTCGGAGCGGCAACGGCAAGATTTATAGGATTGGAAACGGGCCCGAAAGCAGGAAATCATAATTATTGGGGTTACGAACAATTGATGCGCCATCTCGAAAGTTCAATTTTTTCAGTATCTTTTATCTCAGGAGCCCTTAACGCCTTACGCAGCGAGCATGTCGGTAAATCACCGCCAGATGTCACACACGATCACTACACGCCGGCATACATTGCTCAAAAAGGTCTAAGAACCATTTATGAACCTCTCGCTATCGCGTATGAAACATACGAAAGGTCTCACCGTAAAGAATTCGCAATTGGCGAACGAACATTGTTAATGGGTATTAACTTCATGCGAGATTTTCCTCGTATTCTCGACGTGTGCAGACATCCTTGGTTTATATTCAATCTACTTTTCCGAAAGATTCTGCGATGGTTCTCGCCTTTGTTTTTGCTTATATCGTGGATAGCTTCGCTATTTATAATCACCGAGCCATGCCCTCTTGCGTACATTATCCTGACAGGTCTTGGACTTTTATTTATGGTTTTGTATGTTGCA